>NZ_CP107558.1:2385000-2652500 GCF_026427715.1 Methylocystis sp. MJC1
CACCGACCTTCCGCACGCAATTCCCTTCCTCGCGCGCGAAGCGCTCGGCATTCCCGTCACTGTGTGGACGATCCGCTCGGCCGCACAGGCCACTGTCGCGCGGCAATGGTCGGATCAGATCGTCTTCGAGAATTTCATACCGTGAGGCATTGCATGGCCAAAGGTGCGTGTCCGCGCAAGCGTCCTTCATCGATAGAGAGCCTGAAATCCGTGCGTCGCTAGTGAGCGCCTGTCATTCCCGACGCTCGCAAAGCGAGCGAGCGGGAATCCAGAGCAACAACAGCTACTATGGCTCTGGATTCCCGGTCGGGCTGTCAGCCCGCCGGGAATGACAAATCGCGGCCCGCGCGCGATTCAAGCCGATAGAGCGCATCCTTTTCGCACGAGTCTGGCAGCTTTTACGAGCGACGGAGGCAAGGCCTTCACTTGCCTCCGCCTCTCGATCAAGCCGCCGCCACGAGCCCGTTCACGCGCGCCAGGCCGCGCATGTTCTTCAGCTCGACGCGGATATTGTCGTCGCCCGCGGCTTTGAAGAAATCTTCGAGCGTCTCCATTATGTCGTGGTCGATGAAGGTCGCGCGCGTGCCGTCGATCACGACGTAGCTGGCCGGCTCGATGCTGTCGAGAATATCGCGCAACGGCGCCTTGTGGAGGAAGGACACGTCCTTCTGCAGGCGCAGCAGATAATTGCTTCCGTCGCGCGTGAGCGCGAAAGCAGAGTGATAGTTTCCGCGCAGCACGAAGAAGATGCCGACCGCCATGCCAATGGCCATGCCTTCCAGAAGATCGGTCATGAGGATCGCCGCGATCGTGATGGCGAAGGGCGCAAACTGGTCGAAGCCCTTCTCATACTGCTCGATCGTCAACTTCGGCTTGGCGAGCTTGTAGCCGGTGAGCAGCAGCACTGCGGCGAGACAAGCGAGCGGGACCATGTTTAGAACCGAGGAAAGAAACATCACGGCCAGCAGCAGCAACAGGCCATGCACGATGGCCGAGACCTTTGTATGAGCGCCGGCGTTGATGTTGGCGGAGCTGCGGACGATGACCGCCGTGATCGGCAGGCCGCCGATCATCCCGGAAATGAAATTACCGAGGCCCTGCGCCTTCAACTCCTGGTTCGGCGGCGCAGTACGCTTCAACGGATCGAGCTTGTCGGCCGCCTCCAGGCTCAGCAATGTCTCCAGGCTGCCGACGAGCGCGAGCGTCGCGGCCGTGACATAAACTTGCGCATTGACGAGCAGATGGAGATCGGGAAAGTGAAACTCGCCAAAGAACTCCAGGGGACCGGAGATCGCGGGGAGCCCGACCAGATGTTGCGGCGCGATCGCTAACGAGGGAAACGCCGACTGCGCGACAAGATTGAAGAAGATGCCGAAGATGACCGCGACCAACGGGCCGGGCACGAGCGAGAGAATTCGGCGCTCCTTGATCGTCGGCGTCTCCCACAAGATGAGAATGCCGAGCGAAACGCAGGCGACGAGGGTCGCGCCCGGCGAGATCGACTGCAAGGCTGATCTCAAGAACGAGAAGCTTGTATGGCTGTCGCCCTCGAGGAATGACAGATCGCTCTCGGCGTCCGCATCATAACCGACCGCGTGCGGCAATTGCTTCATGATGAGGATGAGGCCGATCGCGGCCAGCATGCCCTTGATCACCGACGACGGGAAATAGGCGCCGATCACCCCGGCGCGCGCATAGCCCATTGCGACCTGGATGAGGCCTGAGAGCGCGACCGCGAGAAGCATGCCGTCGAAACCAAGCTTCTCGACCGCGGCCGCGACGATGACCGCAAGGCCGGCCGCCGGCCCCGAGACGCTGAGCTGCGATCCGCTGGCGAGGGAGACGACGAGCCCGCCGACGATGCCGGCGATGACCCCGGAAAACGGCGGCGCCCCGGATGCGACGGCGATGCCGAGACACAGCGGCAGCGCCACGAGAAAGACGACGAGCCCCGCCGGAACGTCGTGGTCAAGATAACGTAGATAATAGTCCAGATGTTTACGAAGCACGGCTGAAGTCTCCTGTTCAGTCGCTTGGGTTGAATTTTACAGATCAGCTCGGGCCGCCCTCCCATTTGTAGATGGGATCGACCTCGCTGTCGGGCCCGAGCATGATCAGCTTTTTCAAAAGCCCGTCGTCGAGCGAAAAGACCCAGCCGTGCACCATCGGGCGCCGCTCCGCCTTCCAGGCCTTTTGCAGAATCGACGTATGGGAGAGGTTATTAACCTGCTCGATCACATTGAGCTCGACGAGCTGGTTCGCTTTCTCCTCGAAGGGCTCGACGGCGTCGAGCTCTTCCCTGTGAAAGCGATACACATCCCGGATGTGCATCAGCCATTTGTGAACGAGCATCAATTCCGGCGTCTGATGTGAAAGCGCCGCTTTCACGCCGCCGCAATTATAATGCCCGCAAACGATGATGTGCTTCACCTTCAAAACGTCGACCGCATATTGGACGACGCCGAGGCAGTTGAAGTCCGTCGCAA
This sequence comes from Methylocystis sp. MJC1, assembly GCF_026427715.1. NCBI lineage: Bacteria > Pseudomonadati > Pseudomonadota > Alphaproteobacteria > Hyphomicrobiales > Methylocystaceae > Methylocystis > Methylocystis sp. MJC1. The sequence continues at coordinate 2,387,487 of NZ_CP107558.1, forward strand.
TCACCTGATTGGCGATGTTGCGATGCGCGAAGATGAGGCCCGGCTCCGCATTGACGATGATATCGGCGGGCACGCGGCTGTCCGCGCAACCGATCCAGAGGAATTCAGGCTGTTGTCCACGCGCCAGCCGCTCGAAATAGTCGGGCTCCCGATGACGGGCTTCCTGCGCCCAAGCCTTGTTTTCGAGAAGAAGCTTTTCGTGTGACTGCATCGGACGCCCATCGCTGATTATTGCCGTTTCGCCCACGATAAATCGCGCGCCAAACGCGAACAGCCAAGAAAATCGCCAGCGGACGCAACCTCGCGCAGCCTAGTCAGGCAGGCTGATCACGAAAAGGACCACGAGGCGAAAGGCCGTAGCTCCACTTTATTTCTTTTTATGTCGGCAGTACGGGCCAATCAGATTAAATGTTGTTCATGCACCCGCGCCACAAAGCTCTCGCCATACTTGCGGCAGCGAGGAAATGACATCGTCCGCAATCAGACCTGGCCCGAAAATTTCTGCCGCGCGCGCGTGCATCCAGACGGCGGCGGAGGCGGCGAAAAACCCGTCCATTCTCTGAGCGAGGAGACCGGCGACGATTCCGGTCAGCACGTCGCCCGAACCCGCGGTGGCGAGCCAGGGGCTCGCATAGGGCAGAATGGAAACGCGGCCGTCCGGCGCTGCCACCACCGTGTCCGGCCCTTTGAAGAGCACGACCGCCCCGCTCACCCGCGCAGCGTCGCGCGCCCTGTCGAGCTTCGAGCGCAGCGCGCAATCGGCGTTGCACTCCGCAAAAAGCCGCGCGAATTCGCCGGCGTGCGGCGTCATCACCACCGGGCCGGGCGCCGCGCGGGTCGCGCGCCACAAACGGAAGGGATCGCTCTCGAAGCTTGTCAGCGCATCGGCGTCCAGCACGGCGGCGCGGCGATAGGCCTGCGGCGTCAGCGCGACCTCCACCTGCCGGCAGCTTTCTTCGCTGACGCCGAGGCCGGGGCCGATCGCGACGGCGTTCTTGCGCTCGTCCGCGAGCACTGTGGCGAGGCCCTCGGCGCCGTCGGCCGGCCGCACCATGACGGAAGTGAGCGCGCTGGCGTTGACCGGCAAAGCGTCGCTCGGGCTCGCGAGCGTGACGAGCCCCGCGCCCCCGCGCAAAGCGGCCGCAGCGGAAAGCCGCGCGGCGCCGGTAAAGGAGGCGCCGCCCGATACAACGAGCGCATGGCCGCGCGTATATTTATGCCCATCCACCTTTGGCCGCGGCAGGGTCGAAAGCCACAGCTCCGGCGTGTTGACGAAGGTCTTCACTGCCATCGATTCGAGGGTCGACGCGCGGATGCCGATATGGGCGCAGGTGAGCTTGCCGCAACGCAGGCGCCCCGGCAGCAGCAGGTGCCCGATCTTCACACGGAAAAAGGTGATGGTCTCGTCGGCTTCGACCGCTGCGCCGCGGATCGCCCCCGTCGTCCCATCGACGCCGCTCGGAATATCGACGGCCACGACATTCTGCTTTGTCTCCCGGCGCCACTGGTTCAGGCGGTTGACGAGCGCCTGGGCGGTGGGGTCGAGATCGCGCGCGAGGCCGGTGCCGAAAAGCGCGTCGATAACGAGATCGACCCCGTGAAAATCGCATTCTTCCGCCGGCAAAAGCGTGCCGGTCCAGCCGGCCGCGGCACGCGCCGCGTCGCCGCGTAATTGGTCGGGCGGCACCAGCGAGGCGACGCGCACCTTGTAGCGTTGCGCCTTCAGAAGCCGCGCCGCCACATAGCCGTCGCCGCCATTATTGCCGGGACCGCAGAGCACGAGCACGCGGCGTCCGCTGGTGCGTTGCAGAATGCGGCTCGTCACCCGCGCGATCGCCACCGCGGCGCTTTCCATCAGGTCCATGCTCGGCACGCCGCTCTCGATCGTCATCCGATCGGCGCGGGCCATTTGTTCGGTTGTGAGGAGCTCGAGCGGAAAGGGGCTTGTCGGCATGGGGCGGATGGTGGCCGATGGCGGCGGTCGGCGCAATGGCCGCCGCCCAATGAACCATGCGAAAGCTTGTTTATTTGGCGCCGCATTCCGTCGCGCTGCCGTTTAGGTTATGCATCCCAACCATGTTGACAGCCATTCTGCTTACCTATGACGCGCCCACCCAGCCGCTGCGTCGAGACGCGATCGCGCGAAGCCTCGCCTCGCTGGTCGAGGCCTGCGTCGAGGGGCTCGTCGCCGATGCGGTTCTCGCCGGCGCGCCCGGCCGCGGGCTCGACAAGGTGGCCGACGAAGCGGGCTGCGAGCTGGTCGAGACCGAGAAAATGACGGAAGGGCTCGCGGGCGCGCTCGCCCTCGCACGGCGGGAAAGAGTCTTGCTGCTGACTGCAGGCTACGCCGTCGACCGCGGCTTTATCGACGAGGTCAACGACGCACTTGCCTATGGCGGCGGCGACCGCCCCTATGTGCTGCGGGCGGCGCCCTCGTCGCTCGTCACGCGGCTTGTCCCCAGGCTTGCCGCGCCAGCCGGAATCATCGCGCGCAAAAGCGCCTTGCGGGCAGAGGCGAGCGCCGATCTCGTGCGCCTCGCCAAGCGGCTGCGCTGCTCGGAGCTCTCGAGCAGCGCGCGCCGGACGTTCTGATCACCGGTCGAAGGTGTTGCAGGCGTCGATCTTGCCGCTTTTCAAGCCACGCTGCAGCCACTCGGTGCGTTGGGCCGAGGAGCCATGCGTGAAGCTGTCGGGCACGACATAGCCGCGCGAGGCCTTCTGCAGGCGGTCGTCGCCGATCGCCTGGGCCGAGGCCACGGCTTTCTGTATATCGCCCTCCTCGAGAAAATGGCTGCGGGCGTTGCCGTTGTTCGCCCAGACGCCAGCAAGGCAATCCGCCATCAGCTCGACGCGCACGGAGAGCGCATTGGCCTCGGCGCGGCTGCCGGCGCGGGCCTGGGCGCGCTGCACCTTGGGCAGAATGCCGAGGAGGTTCTCGATGTGATGCCCCATCTCATGCGAGATGACATAGGCATAGGCGAAATCGCCGCCGCCGCCGTAACGCTGCTTCATGTCGCGGAAGAAGGAAGTGTCGAGATAGATGCGCTGATCGAGCGGGCAGTAGAACGGCCCCATGGCCGATTGCGCCTGCCCGCAGCGCGAGGTCGTCTCGCCGTCGAAGAGCACCAGACGCGGCGCACGGAACGATATGCCCTTCTGCTCGGGCAGCACCGCCGACCATACGTCCTCGTTGGAGCCGAGAATCTTGGAGACGAAAACGCCCATCTGATCGGTCGGCTTCGACGTCTGATGCGGGCGCTCCTCCTGCTGCGCGATCTGGCCGCGCTCGCCATGCATCTTGCTGAGCATCTCGGCGCCGCCGATCAGCACCGCCGGATTAATGCCGAGCGCCCAGCCGATGAGGCCGAGAACAACCATCGTGCCGAGGCCGATGCCGCCGCCGCCGACGCTCGGCCCCCCGCCGAAGCCGCCCTCTTCGCCGCGGCGGTCCTCGATGTTCTCAGACGTCTGTAAATCTTCCCACTTCATAGACTGGCTCCGCTCCCGCCGCAGCTGGCGGTATCGGGCTATTTAATCGACGAAGACGGCAATGGGTAGACGGCGGGCATTTCGGGGATCGTCATGGCCGGGCTTGCCCCGGCCACCCACGCCAAGGGGCGCAGCCCAACAGGACGCGTTATCGCTTTGCATAAAGTTCACGGCGCGCTTTGAGACGCTTCGAAGCCCTGCTCCTTACGCCGACACATTCATGGCGACCTATGCCCAGCCTTTGATGTGGTTCGCGCGGCGTGGGTGGCCGGGACAAGCCCGGCCATGACGTGGGCGGCGACGTGAAGATGTGCATGCGATAGCCGGGAGGGAGAGAAACCGTTATCGCCGCGTCGATCGATCCGTCCGATCAAAACGCCTGCTTCAGCCCGACGAAAAAGCCCCGGCGCGGCCCGTACTGCGGCGCGAAGACGCCGATCCCCGAGCCGTCGCGCAATTGATAGGCGTGGTCGAGCAGGTTGACGATATCGAAGCGCAGGGAAAGGGGCCGGTCGAAGACCGTCCCGATCTCGCGCGCGAGCCCAAGATTGACCTGCGTATAGGGCGAGACATGCGTGGTGTTGGCGAAGCCGCTCCGTAAGCCGCTGCCGTAAATCATGCTGACGGAGCCGCGCGTCCCCCAGAAGACGTAGGAAGCGCCCGCCGAACCGCTCAGCGTCTGCGCGTGATCCGTGTAGACGTAGTGGCGAGAGATATAGTCGATTTCGTCGGAAGCAAACAGGAACTGGTTCGAGGTTATCTGCGTCGCCCGCTGACGCGCCCAGGCGAGATTGGCGTACGCGCGAAAATCGCCCTGGTGGAAAAGCGTCTTGAGCTCCACGCCCGTATTATAGGCCCGGTCGTAGTTGAAAGCGGTCTGGACATAGGCCTGTCCGAACTGGCCGTCGTCCAAGAGATTGCGCGCCCGCTTGTAATAAAAATCGACACCCGCTTCGAGCTGCGGCGTCAGCCTTTGCGTTATGCCGACATCGAAATAATGCGCGCGCTCGGGCCGCACGGGGCTCGAAAGCGGGACCTCCGCCTGCTGGGTCGTATTGGCGTAGACCGCAAGATTGGTCGGCGCCGCGAGGGCCTGCGAGGGCGGCGTGAAATAGCGCGCATAGCCGATATGGATCGTCGTGTCGTCCACCGGCTTGAAGACCAGCGATGCGCGCGGGCTCAGCTGATTGGCGGTCACGAACTGCCACATCTGGTCGAAACGCAGACCTGCGTTCAGCGTGAGTTTATCGGTGAGCTTCCACTCGTCCTGCGCATAGACGCCGGCGAGCCAGCCGAGCTTCACATTGGGATCATAAGCGCCGATCGGCGCGTTGCCCGGATTGCCGTCGGCGTCGAGCGGCAAGACGAGCGAAGAGTTTATCACTTTGGTTTGCTCGCCGCTGACGGTGAAGCCGCCGCGGACCGTGTGGTCGCCGATGTGGTAGGCGGCGTCGCCCTGCAGGCCGTTGACGAGGCCCGCGCGATAGACCTCGGACGCAACGCCGTTGAAAACGAGATCGCCGACCGCATCGGGAACGAAGTGGACCGTCGAGTAGCGCGAGAAGTAAGACAACTGAGTTTCTAGCTCGGCTGTGGATTTCGAGAGCGCGAGCACGTTATAGAAAGTGCGTTCGACTTGGTTTTCGTTGAGCTTCCCGGAGTCGAACGCGCTGACGCCAAAGGGAGCGAACTGTGGCTGTTGGCCGGGATTGTTGGGGATTTGGAAGCCCGTGACGGATGTTCCGGTGATGAAGCTCAGCTTGGTCGACTCGTCGATCGCGTAGGAAGCGAAGCCGAAAAACCTTCCCTGCCTCGTTCGGTCGTGCAGCGCCTCATGGCCGGGCGTCGTATTCTGGAGGCCGAGATTGTTCATGGTCAGGCGGCCCGAGGCAAAGGCTTCCCAGCGGCCGAGCTGGGCTCCGTATTCGAAAGCGCTCTGTCCGGTCGCATGACTGCCGCCGTAGATGCTGGCGCTGCCGCCCGGCGTCGGCGGGGGCGGACGCGACACGATGTCGACGACGCCCGCCGTGCGCAGCCCATATTGCGCGGGAAGCGCGCCGGTAATGAGCGACAGGGAGCCGATGAAGCCCGTGTCCATCACCTGAGAGAAGCCGCCCGACACGCCCTCAGGCAAGAGAATGCCGTTGACGCGGTACTGGACGTTCCCGTGCTCGGTGCGAATGTGGAAGCTCCCGCCCGCCGCCGAATCCTGCGTCACGCCCGGGCTTTGCAGAAGGATTTGATCGAGCGTCGCCTGATTGCCCTGCGGCAGCGACTCGATCGCGCTGCGGTCGAGCCTGTAAACATTGGCACCGGCTTTTGGCAGCAGCCGGTCGAGCCGCGCCGTTTGGCCATCCGCGGTTGATTGGGACGGCGCAGGCGCGGTCTGTGTCTCTCGAAGGGCCCGCACTGGCGTCGAGCGCGTCGTTGCGGCGGCGGCCTGCCTCGGAGCAGTCGTCCGATGTCGATGCGCCGAGCCGACGTCGATCGTCGGCAGCGCCCGCTGCCCAAAGGCGGGGCCGTTTGAAACGGTGAAACCGGCGACGGCGGTAAGGGTGAGCAAACGCCGAAGGCGATAGGGCGACATGGGAGGCATCCAGGAATATGAGCTAGCGATTCCTGTAACAATATAACATTACAAAGCTTGGCGCTAGCCGGAGGAAGCGCGCTTGCCTTTACCGTGCCGCTGCGCGCTAATCACTTGAAAATACATGAAATATGCAAGCGACGCATCCCGCAAAGACAGCACATGGACGCGTCTTTATTTCGCTAACCTCGTCATGGCCGGGCTTGTCCCGGCCATCCACGCCCGGCGGATGACAGCGAATGCTGGGCTGCGCATACATCGGCCTTTGGAGCGTTTGCCCGCCGATGTAAGGAACAGAACTGGGAAGATTGCCAAGCCCTGCTGAACTTGGTCTATGCGATAGTGATTACGGGTCGGCCGTGCCCCTCGGCGTGGATGGCCGGGACAAGCCCGGCCAGGACAGGCCACGGAACGTGTGAATCAATAGCTGTAAGATCCCTATTCTATCCGATTGCCCTAATCCGCTCCCCCTCGGCGCCCACCCTCACGGCGCGCCCCACTCCTGTGGCCATTCCTGCTTCAGCCGACCGCCGAGCCGAACGGGCGAGATCATTGCCGCGAGGCCGTCCGCGCCGATTTCCACCGCCACGCCGCAGAAAGTCGCCTCCCCGCTCGCCGGCTCGTAACGCGCGCCCGGCGTCTTGCGGATGAAGCGGCGCAGCGGCTCTTCCTTGTCCATGCCGATCACCGAGTCGTAATCGCCGGTCATGCCCGCGTCGGTGAGATAGGCGGTGCCGCCCGGCAGGATTTGCGCGTCGGCGGTCGGCACATGGGTATGCGTGCCCACCACCAGCGAGGCGCGGCCATCGACGAAATGGCCGAGCGCCATTTTCTCGCTCGAGGTCTCCGCGTGCATGTCGACGACGATGGCGTCGCAGGCGACGCCCAAGGGGCATGCCCCGAGCTCGCGCTCCATCGCCGCGAAGGGGTCGTCGATCGCGTCCATGAAGACGCGGCCCATGGGATTGATCACCAGCACCTGCTGGCCGCGCGCGGCGGTGAAGAGATTGGAGCCCCGCCCCGGCGTGCCCGGCGGATAGTTGATCGGCCGCAGCAGGCGCGGCTGGCGCTCGATGAAGACGAGGGTCTCGCGCTGGTCGAAGGCGTGATTGCCGAGCGTCACGCAATCGACGCCCGCCATCAGCATCTCCTCGCAGATCGCCTCGGTGATGCCGAAGCCCCCGGCGGCGTTCTCGCCGTTGCAGACCACGAAATCGAGCGCCCATTTTTCGCGCAGCCGCGGGACATAGCGGACCACCGCGGCGCGGCCGGCTCGGCCGAGGACATCGCCGACGAAGAGGATGCGCAGCGGTTGCGCGTTTTTGGGGCCAGTGGACATGATCCTCAATAGCCCGCAAAGGGCCGCAGATCAAAACTTGTTCTACGCCGCTGGGAAGATTTCCCGATTGCGAAAACGTCCGCCCTTTCTTAGGTGAGGGCGTCCGATTTGCCGGGGGCGATCCAGGCTGTCAGGGGAAAACTCAGCGCCGTCATTGCGAGGAGCGTAGCGACGAAGCAATCCAGCGCCGCCCGCCTCACCGTAAAGGGCAGGCTGAGGCGCCGAAACTGCAAGATTGCTCTTCGCCCAATCGCCCTGGTGTGTTGTAACATTATCGTGAAACGAGCCCCGCCCAAAATGCCCGACGCCGCCGCCAGCCCGATTTCCCCGACGCTCACCGACGCGCCGGCGCGGCCCTATGTCGTTTTCGAGGACGGGCGCGACGGCCGCACCCTGATCTTCGACGAGCCGGAGGAGATCATCGTCGCCCGCGAGCCGCGCGAGGCCAAGGACGCCTTCGCCCGCATGGAGGCGGCGACGAAGCGCGGGCTCTATCTCGCGGGCTACGCCAGCTATGAGCTCGGCTATGCGCTGGAGCCCAAATTTTGGACGCAGACGACGCCGCGCTCGCGCACGCCGCTGCTGCTGTTCGGCGCCTTCCGCGCGCCTCGGCCCTGGACTCTGCCGCCGGCCGAAGCCCCGGCGCCCTACATCCCGTTGACGCCCGCCTGGTCGCAGGCCGAGTATGCCGAGCGTTTCCAGGCCTGCCGCGACTATATTTTCGCGGGCGACGTCTATCAGATCAATCTCACCTTCCCGCTCTACGGCCGCTACGAGGGCGACCCGCTGGCGCTCTATCGCGGCCTGCGCAAGCGCCAGCCGGTCGCTTATGGCGGCGTCGTGGCGCTCGGCGAGGAGACGGTCGTCTCGCTCTCGCCGGAGGTCTTCTTCGAGGCGCAGGGGCGCGCCATCCGCGCCCGGCCGATGAAGGGCACGGCGCAGCGCGGCGTGATGCCGACCGAGGACATGGCGCGCGCGCAGTACCTCGTCGAGGACGAGAAGTCGCGCGCCGAAAATCTGATGATCGTCGATCTGCTCCGCAACGATCTCTCGCGGCTGGCGGAGGTCGGCTCGGTGAAGGTCACGGACCTCTTCACCGTGCAAACCTACCCGACGCTGCATCAGATGACCTCGGGCATTGAGGCGCGGCTGCGGGACGACGTGACGCTGGCCGACCTCTTCACGGGGCTTTTCCCCTGCGGCTCGGTGACGGGCGCGCCGAAGATCCGCGCGATGGAGATCATCCGCGATCTCGAATGCGCGCCGCGCGGCGTCTATTGCGGCTCGCTCGGCCTCATCGCGCCCGATGGCGACATCCGCTTCAATGTCGCGATCCGCACGCTGACGATTTTTCCTGACCGCGAGCTGGTCTGTAATGTCGGCTCGGCGGTCGTCGCGGATTCCCGCGCCCGTGAAGAGTATGAGGAATGTCTGATCAAGGCCCGATTCCTGACCGGGACGCCGACTTCGGCCTGATCGAAACCCTGCTGTGGACGCCCGAAGCCGGCTTCGCGCTGCTGCCTGAGCATCTGGCGCGGCTTGCCGCGTCGAGCACCACGTTGGGGTTTCGGCATGAGCAGGAAAAGGTAGAGACCGCGCTCAACATGGCCGTCTCGACCTTTGTCCCGAATGACGCAACCGCGTCCCCTCTCCCATCGAAGTCGGCTGCTGCCGACTTCGCAGAAGTGGACAAGTCGGAAACATCCGACTTGTCAGGCGGGGGAGGGACAGGGAGGGGGCCTTTCAACCCCGAGTTAGTCGCAGCTGATATTCCCCCTCCCCAACCCTCCCCCGCTGCGCGGGAGAGGGAGCAGACTGCGGCTCCCCCCCAGAGATTGCGGGTTCGTCTGGTCTTGTCGCGCGACGGCTCGATCGAAACCTCCGCCACGCCCATCGAGCCCGTCCCGCCCGAAACCGTCTGGCGCGTCGCCCTCGCGGAGCGGCGTTTCTCCTCCGCCGATCCCCTGCTTTGGCACAAGACAACGCGGCGCGCGCTCTATGAGGATGCGCTCGCCGAAGCCGCCAAGCGCCAGGGCGCGGACGAGGTCCTCTTCCTCAATGAGCGCGACGAGCTATGCGAGAGCGCGCGCTGCAATCTCTTCGTTCCCTCCGGGGACGTTTTGCTCACGCCGCCGCTTTCGAGCGGCCTGCTGCCGGGGACGCTGCGCGCCAGCCTCATCGCGCAGGGCCGCGCCCGTGAAGCGGTCTTGCGGCTCGATGATCTGGGGCGAGAGTTCTACCTCGGAAACTCCGTGCGCGGCCTCGTGCGCGCAGCCCGCATCAATTGACCGACGCTTAACCACGCGCCGCCGATGCGCTCAGTCTCCCCGACCGCCTAACGGAATTATTAACTGCGGCGCGCAAAAGCTCGCGGCTTCATTTCAGTAAGAGGCTTTGGACATGGACGCTTTGAGGCAACTGATCGCTGCGCATCCCTTTGCTTGTGCGTGGGTCGCGTCGGCTTTTCTGATCTGGTTTACAATCTATACGCGCACCGGCGGCTTCGGGCGACGCCAAGACCCGCGCCATCACGTCTGACCCGGCTTGAGCCGATAAAAGATATGGCGGCCGATCATATCCATCCGCGTCAGCGCGCGCGCCCATCTCGGCTTAACGTAGGTCGCATGATAATGCGTCGAGCGGCCGACGTCGGTGATGTAAGTGCGACCGTCCATCACCTCATTGGCGATGCGCACGGCCGTCGCCCATGATTCCGGCTCGGTGATGCGCAGCGACTTGCCTTCGCAGGCGAAGGAGAACTGGCACGCCTTGTAGTGATGCCGGTTCTGATAAACGACGCTGCAGATCGACGCCGGATAGAGCCCGCTCTGCATGCGGTTGAGCACCACTTGCGCCACCGCCGCCTGACCGGCCTCGGGTTCGCTGCGCGATTCAAAGTAAACCGCTTCAGCCAGGCACCGCCGTTCGCGATCCATACTGTCGCGATCGACGAGCGCGGCGTAATCGGGCCGCGCCGCCTTGTCGGGCGCGCCGAGCGCAAGAGTTGCCCGCGGGAAGGACGACACCTCGATCGGCACGGCGTCGGGCTGAGCCGGCGTCGAGGAGCCGAGCGCCACCGCGCGCGAAACCGCTGGCGTCGCGCCATACAGCGCGCGATCCGCCAGCGCCTGATTGGCGGTCTCGCGCGGCGGCTCGGCGACGGGCGGCGTCGCTTTCGAGCCATTCTGCGACGGCGAGGCCGCTGCTGTGGCTTTCTGGGTCTGCGTCGTGTTCAGCGATTCGGCGCGTTCCGCCTCGGCCTCATAGATCGCGTCGTCGCCCGGAAGCGCGCCGCGGGGGGCGAGCGTCAGGCTGGTTCGAGCTGCATGTTTACCCTCGATGCGGAACGTCAGACGCGCCGGCTCGGCAAGGCCGAGCGCGGCCGGGTTGATCACGCGCGTCTCGAAGGTCGGCCGCATGGCGATGACGGGATCGCCCTTATGGGCGCGGTCGACCTCTGGAAAATCCTTGGCGTTGGGCTTCAAATCGACGTGCGGCTCGCGCTCGTCGGGGATCGAGCGCATCTCGTCCGGGGCGCCCACCATGAGCCGCGCGCTCTGCGCCAGCGCGCGGCTCTGACCGGAGAGGCCGAACTCGCCCGTGGCGATCTCGCCGAAAGACGCAAGCTGCAAGGTCGCCGGGGCGGCGGCGGCGCGGGCGCGGGCGGTGAGCGGCGCCACATTCCAGTCGCCGACAGTGTCTTGCCCGGCGCTCGCGGTGAAGGAGACGAGCGCGCCAACGCCCAGCGCCCAAGGCGCCATCACGCTTACGGCCCAGGGAGGTAGGACGCCAAGAAACCGACGCGTTTTCGACCGACGACGCATAAGCCTACCCGCACCTGACGCGGCCGCGGGCCGTCGCGGGCCGCGCGTCGCAATGCGAAAATTTTTGTCAATTTGATTATCGGAGCATTAGGCTTGCGGAAGCGTTTCGGCCGGCGTCGCGCCCGCGTGCCAGAATGAGGCGCCTAACCTCGCTAGCTGATGCGCGGCGCCGGAGGGCAGGCGCCGTATGTTCCTCTCCTTCATCCTGAGGAGGCCTCGCAGAGGCCGTCTCGAAGGACGAAGGAGAGGAACATACGGCGTGGTCGGACTTCCTCGTCCTTCGAGACGCCGCCTGCGGCGGCTCCTCAGGAAGAGGAAGTCCTTTGCCGGATCGCCCAGCCTGCCCCATCGACAGCCTCGACATGTTTCCGCCGCCGCTGTACGGGTTCCCCACCGAGATTCAGGACGAATAAATGCCCGACCTTCTGCTCGAACTCTTCTCCGAGGAAATTCCCGCGCGCATGCAGCGGCAGGCGGCCGACGAGCTGAGGAAGCTCGTCACCAATGCGCTTGTCGAGCGCGGCCTGACCTATGAGGGCGCGGCCGCCTACGCCACGCCGCGGCGGCTCGCCTTGCAGGTGGTCGGCCTGCCCGGCCGCCAGCCGGATGTGCGCGAGGAGCGCAAAGGCCCGCGCGTCGGCGCGCCGGAGGCGGCGGTCGCCGGCTTTCTGAAAAGCGCCGGCCTCGCCTCGCTGGATCAGGCCCGGATCGAGAAAGACAAAAAGGGCGCCGAATTCTACCTCGCGGTGATCGAGCGCCCAGGCGCCGAGACCATCCAGGTGCTCGCCGACCTCTTGCCGGGGATCATCAAAAGCTTCCCCTGGCCGAAATCCATGCGCTGGGGCGCGGCCTCGGAGCGCAGCGACAGCCTGCGCTGGGTGCGCCCGCTGCACTCCATCGTCGCGACCTTCGGCCCGGAGACGGAGACGCCGGAGATCGTGCCCTTCGAGGTCGACGGCATAAAATCGGGCGACGTCACGCGCGGCCATCGCTTCATGGCGCCGGGCGAAATACGCGTGAAACGCTTCGAGGACTACGCCATGTCGCTGGAGCGCGCCAAGGTCGTCCTCGATCCCGATCGCCGCCGCGACATTATTCTGCATGACGCGAAAGACCTCGCCTTCGCGCAGCATTTGGAGCTCGTCGAAGACGCTGGCCTGCTGGAGGAAGTCTCGGGCCTCGTCGAATGGCCTGTGACGCTGATGGGATCCTTCGACGAAAGCTTCCTCTCCGTTCCGCCGGAAGTCATTCGCGCGACGATCCGCGTGAACCAAAAGTGTTTCGTGCTGCGCAAGCAGGACGGAACCCTCGCCAACCGCTTCATCCTCGTCTCCAACATCGAGGCCAGCGACCATGGCGCGACCATCGTCGCCGGCAATGAACGCCCCATCGCCGCGCGCCTGTCGGACGCGAAATTCTTCTATGAGACCGATCTGAAGACGAAGCTCGAAGAGCGCCTGCCCAAGCTCGACCAGATCGTCTTCCATGAAAAGCTCGGCACGCAGGGCGCGCGGGTGAAGCGTATCGCGGCGCTCGCGAGGGAGCTGGCGCCGATCGTCGGCGCGGACCCGGAGAAGGCCGCGCGGGCGGCGGAGCTTTGCAAGGCCGATCTCGTGACCGAGATGGTCGGCGAGTTCCCTGAGCTACAAGGGCTGATGGGCAGCTATTATGCGAAAGCGCAGGGCGAGGATTCGTCGGTCGCGAACGCCTGCTACGAGCATTACAAGCCGCAAGGTCAAGGCGACTATGTGCCGACCGATCCGGTCTCCATCGCCGTGGCGCTCGCCGACAAGCTCGACACGCTCGTGGGCTTCTGGGCGATCGATGAGAAGCCGACAGGCAGCAAAGACCCCTATGCCCTGCGCCGCGCCGCGCTGGGGGTGATTAGAGTGGTTTTGGAAAACCAGATTCGAATTAACCTAAGCCCGGCAATTCGATGGGGCGTCCTGACATATCTCTGCTTTGGGTTTAGGCCAGAGCTTGGCTATGTAGCCCTTGCCCGGGACTATGACCCCCAGACAGAAAATGCTCCTTCCCCGCATTGGGGAAACGAGCCCTACCGCACCTTGCTCAATTACGATGGGTTCGTTGATGAGAAGGGGGCGGATGCCGGATCGGCTCAAATGGGCTATCCTGACCTTAGTCACGGTCCAGATGGAGCGGAAGACGAAATTGCCCGTCGCTCCGCAGCGTACGAGGAACTGAAAAAGCGTCTCAGCGAGCTGGATAGCTTTCATCCGTTTGTTGTTTTCGGACCACCGTTGGACCACAGCGGGTCGTCTGTTGCTAGCAACGGTCTTGTTGACGACTTGGAGCGCGCGCCCCACCTTCGTTCTATTTATGAAAGGCCGGCGGCCTTCATAACGACTACGCTTGTTCCTTTTTTCGTCGATCGCCTGAAGGTCTACTTGCGCGACAAGGGCGCCCGTTACGATCTTATTGACGCGGCGCTCGGCGCCGTGGCCCTCGCCGACGGCGAGGCGGCTGCGCCGCTTCAGGACGATCTGCTCATGATCACCAAGAAGGTCGAAGCGCTCGATTCCTTCCTCGCCACGGACGACGGCAAGAACCTGCTCGCCGGCTTCAAGCGCGCGGTGAATATTCTGAAAGCCGAGGAAAAGAAGGACGGCCCCGAGGCCTACGCCCAGCGCCACGCGCCGAACCTGCGCATCGAACCGCAGGAGCACAAGCTCGCCGCGGCGATCGCGCGCGCCGGCGAGGAGACCGCCGAGCGGCTCAAGAAGGAAGACTTCGCCGACGCCATGCGCGCGCTCTCCAAGCTGCGCGAGCCGGTGGACGAATTCTTCGATAAGGTGACGGTGAACGCCGAAAACGCCGACCTGCGCCTCAACCGCCTGCGCCTGCTCGCCGAGCTGCGCCGGGTGATGATGGGCGTGGCGGATTTTGGCAAGGTCGCAGGCGAGGCGACGGCCTGAGGCATCCACCCACACGCTGATCGCGAGCCGCTTCGTCAAATCGCGTCATGGCCGGGCTTGTCCCGGCCATCCACGCCGCGCAGACGCCAGAGCGTTTGGGGATGAGTTACGGTGGGGCCAAACCTCGCCTGCTGATCAGCACGTCCCGAGGTAGGCCGTATCCCTCGGCGTGGATGGCCGGGACAAGCCCGGCCATGACGGCCGTTTGAACGCGTTACCGCTTCCGTTTGAACAGCTCGCATGGGGCTTTTGTCATTCCCGGCGGGCTGAAAGCCCGACCGGGAATCCAGAGCCACAAGCGCGCTGATTCTGCTCTGGATTCCCGATCGCTCGCTTCGCGAGCGTCGGGAATGACACCGAACCAATCAGCGGATCTCGAATTACGCCCCGTTCCCCGTAAAGCTTCTCGGCGCCGGAGAAATAATCTTCGCCGCGCCGCCGCCGATTTCGAGCACCGAGAGGCCGCGTTCATTCGTCCCGTCGGGCCGGAAGCGGAAGACGCCGTCGGCGCCGTTGAAGCCCGAGGGATTGGTGAGCACGCCCTCGGAATAGCGCTGCGAACCCTGCGAGCGCGACAATGCGATGGCGAGCGACACGGCGTCATAGGCGAGCGTCGCGATGCGCGCCGGGTCGGAGCCGAATTTCGCCTTGTAGCGCTGCGCGAAGGCGTTGAAGCCGGCGTTCTCCGGCGCCGTGAACCAGGCGCCCTGCAGCGCCGGCAGGTTCAACGCGCGCGCGTCGTTCCAAAGGCCCGTGCCGATGATCTGCACCTTCTTCGAGTCGATGCCATTGGCGACGAGCTCTTTCGAGACGCTCCCCATCGCGTCGGCCTGTTCGGGGACGAAAATCGCGTCGAACTGGTCGCGGGCGGCGGCGAGGCGCTGGACGGACTCGCCCGGAGCGCCGGGCTTATAGCGCTCGATCATCGGCACGCGCAGGCCGTAATTTGCGGCGCTTTGCTGGAACTGCGCCAGGGCCAAGGTTCCGTAATCATTTTCGGGCGCCAGCACGGCGATGGATTTCTTGCCCCGCTGCGCCGCGAAGCTCACGCCGCGATCGACATAGCCTTCGACGAGGAAGGAGAGGAGATAGTTCCCCTTCCCCGCCGCGGAGGAATCGGTCGAGAAAGCGATCACGGGCTTGCTGGCGGAATGCGCGACGCGGCCAGCTTCCTTCACATCGGTCGCGAAGACCGGGCCGAGGATGATTTCCGCGCCCTCGTTGACGGCCTCCTGGGTGGCAGCTGCTGCGCCGGCCGGCGTGGATTTGTCGTCCTTGACCAGAATGGTCACGTCATTGGAGCCGCTGTCGGCATAGGCGAGCTTGGCGGCGTTGCGCAAAGAGGCGCCGACCGACGACGGGCCATTGGGGCCGGTCAGCGGCACCACGAGGCCAACCTTCACCGCGCCATTGCCGATCGTCTCGCTGGCGTCGGCGGTCGCGACCTGCCCCGAGGGCGGCGCGCCCACGCGAAGATCCTTCGCGCCGGGGATGCCCGGCCCCGCTCCGGGGTGGCAAGCCGCAAGCGTCAGCGCCGCCGCGCCGGCGAGAAGCCCCGCACGCAAGCGCCTGACAGCGCCGGGAAAGCCAGCTGAAAAACCCATCTTCATAGAGACCCCAAGCCCCCGCGCCTGAGCCGCCGGGGCCGCGCGCGCATGTTTCCTGTGCATAGGGTCCGTCTCCCGACGTGAATGTCAATAGATGAGGGTTTTGGGAGTAAATTGGGGCCTTGCCGAGACGGTTCGGATCGTTCCATATTCCGAACATTCGGGCGACAAAACGAACGATATGGAGATTGCCAGCATGGCCGCCGACGACGCCCCCTCTCCCGCTGCGGGCTACACGGCGTTCGGCCTGCGCGCCGAGGCCGAGAAAATCGAACCCGGCCTGCATGTTGTCGCCACGCCGATCGGCAATTTGAAGGATATTTCCTTCCGCGCGCTCTCGACGCTCGCGGCCGCCGACGCCGTCGTCGCCGAGGATACGCGCGTCACCAAGAACCTGTTGGCGCATTATGGAATCTCGACGCCGCTCGTCGCCTATCACGAGCACAACGCGGCGGTGATTCGTCCGCATCTTCTCGCGCGGCTGGAATCGGGCGCGAAGCTGGCGCTCGTCTCCGACGCCGGCACGCCGCTCGTCTCGGACCCGGGATTCAAGCTGGTGCAAGAGGCGCTGGAAAAGGGGTTGCACGTCACTTCCGTCCCCGGCCCTTCCGCCGTCCTGGCGTCGCTCGTCGTCGCCGGCTTGCCGACCGATCGCTTCTTCTTCGAAGGTTTCCTGCCGCATAAGAGCGGCCCCCGGCGGGCGCGACTTGCGGAGCTTGCGCAGATTCCCGGCACGCTGGTCTTCTTCGAAAGCCCCCGCCGCCTCGCCGAGACGCTAGCCGATTGCGCCGCGGTGCTCGGCCCGCGTAGCGCCGCCATCGCCCGCGAGCTGACGAAGATGTACGAATCCGTTCGGCGCGGGCGGTTGGACGAACTCTCCGAGGCGCTCGCCAAGGAGGAGCCGCCCAGGGGCGAGATCGTGCTGCTGGTGGCGCCGCCGGAAGCGGGCGCGGCGGAGGTCGCGGCCGCGGATCTCGACGCCAAAATCGAGGCCGCTTTGGGGACTTATTCTGTGAAGGACGCCGCCAGCGTCGTGTCGGCGGAGACCGGCCAGCCGCGCCGCCAGGTCTATGCGCGGGCGCTGCAATTGGCGGCGGAGCGAGGGAAGTAATGAGCCCTGTCATTCCCGACGCTCGCGCAGCGAGCGATCGGGAATCCAAAGCCAAAAGCGGGGTGCTGAAGGGAAAGCCTGATAGTGATGTGACCTTCTTTTTCTATTCTTTTCTGGCTGAGTGATGAAGCACAGGGACGAAGACGCGCGCCGCTCCGCATTTGCCTATGGACTGCGCTCGGAAACCATCGCAGCCCTGTGGCTGCGCGTACAACTCTATACGATCCTCGACCGTAACTTCCGCACGAAGGGCGGCGAGATCGACATTGTCGCAAAGCGCGGAAACACCGTCGTCTTCGTCGAGGTGAAGGCGCGCGGCGATCTGGCGGAGGCCGCCATCGCCATCACCCCGCAAAAGCAGCGCCGCATCTCGCGCGCCATTGATCGCTGGATCGCCGCGAACCCTTGGGCGATGCGCTGCACGCTGCGCGGCGACGCGATCTTCATCGCGCCGGGAAAGTTGCCGCAGCATGTGGAGAATGCTTTCGAGCTGGGGGTGGGGTGAGACTATTCTGCTTGAACGACGTGCGTGGCGAACCAACCGAGCGGAGCTGCGTGATTGCATAGGATCACCCACCCGTATCAATAAACCGCCGCTGCCTTCCCTCCAACACTCCCGCCGTCAGCACGCCGCTCTTGAAAGCGTGCGTATCCAGATTGATGCGGTTCGCCAGATTTTCCACGCGCGCATGCGGCGTGTGCCCATGCACGATCACCTTCTCGAACGGCGCCCGGTAGCCCAGGAACTCATAGCGAATCCACATGAGATCACCGGGGTCTTGTTGGGCGAGCGGCACATGCGGCCGCACGCCGGCGTGGCAGAAAAAATAATCGCCATATTCGGCTGAAAGCGCCGTCTCTTCGAGAAAGCGCCGATGCGAATCGGGAAAACGCTCGAGAAACGCTTTCAGCACCGCCGGCGCACCGCCGTGCGTCATTTCCCGGCTCGCGTCGACGCCGTAGGAGGCGAGCGTCGTCAACCCGCCGAAGGCGACGAGCTGGTCCAGCAGCGCTGGGTTGTCGAGATAGCGCAGCATCACGTCTTCGTGATTGCCGCGCAAGGTCACGATGGGCGTTGGGAAGTCGCGACGCGCCAGACGGTCGATCACGCCCCGCGAGTCGAGACCGCGATCGACATAATCGCCTAGAAAGACCGTGATCACACGGTCATAGGCGCCATTTCGAAGATCGCCGTCCACGCTCTGCGCGAGGCGATCCAAAAGATCGGCGCGGCCGTGGATGTCTCCGATCGCATAAATCCGCACGCCCTCCGGCGCTGCGGCGTTCGAGACCATTGCTTCAGCCATCGGCGCATCCTCCGATCCAATTTCGTGGTCGCGACCTAAACGACGAAAAAAGCGGCAATGGCGCCATTGACGCCATCGGCTGTGGCCCTTCCAATCAAGCCTCCGCTATCGACAATGCCACGCGGAAGACTCTCCCAGGCCGAGGGGCAAATGTGGAAATTTAGAGCGATTCTGCGCCGGCGCTTATGCGTTGGCATTCTCATGCTAATGAGCGTCCTTACAGCCTCGCTCGCGCCGGGGCGCGCAGAGACGCCCGACGAGACCTACAAGGCCCTCGGCGTTTCCAAGGGCGCGACGCCCAAGGAACTCTATGATGCGCTGGAAAAGCGTTATCATGATGAAGCCCAGGGCGCGGGCAAGGGATCGCTGTCCAAATATTGGGAGCCGATCCCGATCTCAAAATATCTGAACCCGCATTCCTTCTATAAGCCGCCGCAGACGATCGACGTCGACGCTTCGCGCGGCCAATGCGTGGAGTGCCACCAGCAGACCTCCCCCGGCTGGACTCACAGCTGGCAGAGGAGCGTCCATGGCAATCTGGACCAAATCCGCAATCTGCCAGAGAGCGACTCCCGCGCCTATAAGAAGGCGATGATCAAGGAGGTCGAAGCGAACCTTCAGTCGATGGGCAAGCTCAAGGCCGGAGAGACGCTGAAGGAAGTCGGCTGTATCGACTGCCACATGGGCGTCGGCCAGGATCACGGCCAGCATAAGACCGAGCTGAAAATGCCCGACGCCGCCGCCTGCGGCCAGTGTCACGTGCAGCAATTCGCCGAGCGCGAATCCGAGCGCGACACTTTCACCTGGCCGCAGGACCAGTGGAAGCCGGGCCATCCGTCACACGCACTCTCCTATAAGGCCAATGTCGAGAACGCCATTTGGGCGGCGATGGAGCAGCGTGAGGTGGCCGAGGGCTGCACTTTCTGTCACACGCCGCAGACGACGTGTAACTCCTGCCATACGCGCCACGAATTTTCAGCGGTGGAGGCCCGCAAGCCGCAGGCCTGCGCGCAGTGCCACAATGGCGTCGATCACAATGAATTCGAGGGCTACATGCTCTCGAAGCATGGCACGGTCTATCAGGCGCGCGGCGACCAATGGGACTGGAACGCCCGTCTGGCCGACGCGCTCGACAAGGGCCATATGAACGCGCCGACCTGCCAGTTCTGCCACATGGAATATCAGGGCAAGTTCACGCATAATATGGTGCGCAAGGCGCGCTGGGCCTTCATGCCCATGCCGAAGATCGCCGATAATCTGAACCACCCCTGGTTCACGGCGCGCAAGGAATCCTGGGTCTCGACCTGCTCGAACTGCCACTCCGACAGTTTCGCGCGCGCCTATCTCGACGGCATGGACAAGGGCGTCATCTCCGGGCTCGAAATCACCGAGAAATCGCGCAGCGTGCTGGTGAAGCTCTATAACGACAAGTTGCTGCCGGGCCAGAAGACGAACCGCCCCGCGCCCCCCGCGCCGGAGAAGGACGACGCCGGCGCCTTCTTCCAGCTCTTCTGGCAGAAGGGCAATAATCCTTCGGCCGTGGAATATGAGTTCGCCGAAATGTGGGAGCACCATCAGATCAAGCACTATAAGGCGCTCGCGCATATGAACCCCGGCGGCTACACCTATTCCGAAGGCTGGTCGCAGCTCGTCAAAAGCGCCGCGAAGATCAATGACGAGGATACGCGCTTGCGCGAGGCGGCGGAGATTCGCACGGAGTTGAAGCGCATCTCTGGCGAGAAGCGCGGCGATCTCGAATTCGACTCGCCTCAGCAGCGCATGATCGCCGCGGGCCTCGGCGCCATCGCCGTGTTGCTGGGCGGCGCGTTCCTGCTGAGAAGGAAGCGCCAATAGGAGCCTCTCGTCATTGCGAGGCGCAAAGCGACGAAGCAATCCAGGGCCGCGATCGCTGCTCTGGATTGCTTCGCTTCGCTCGCAATGACGGGTACATTTCCGCCTGAGACAGCTCGCATGGGACTTGTCATTCCCGGCGGGCTGAAAGCCCGACCGGGAATCCAGAGCCGCAAAAGCGCTAGTTTTGCTCTGGCTTCCCGATCGCTCGCTTTGCGAGCGTCGGGAATGACACCGAATTGCTGTTCGTCACATTCGACTGCATGAGGATGCATGAAAACTATCGTCGGCGTCGGGCTCATCGCCATAGGCTTCGCTTTGCTCGGCTGGGCGGGGTATTCGAGCCTACGCCCCGCATCCCACTACACGCTGACGATTGCCGCCGCGCCCCAAGATGCGGCGAAAGAAGTCGCCAGCCTTGGCCTTGCGCCCGACTCGCTGCAACGGATCGAGATCTCGGTCTCCCAGGAACGGCGCCCCATCGCCGCCGGCCTCGTCGCGCGCGAGGGCGAGCGCTTGACCCCGCTCGTCTGGCGCAATGAGGTAACGGAGCCGATCCTGTTTTCGGACGTCTCCACCGCTGACATTACGAAAGTGCTGGCGGCCATTCGCGATCACGCGAGCGAAGACGCCGTCGTTCTCGCCTGGTGGGATTTGTCGCGCGCCATTCGCCTCGCCGCAAAGCGCAACGCGCCGCTCGACGACGCGCGCGCAAGCGGTTTGCTCATTCCCGCGGCGTGGTCCGACGCGCAGGGCATCGAGCAGGCGCGCTGGGGTGCGGGAGCGTCCCCGAAATCATCGGAAATATTCGACCGTTTCATCGACGCGCTCCTCTCGGATGAAAAGCGCGGCGCCGACATCTTGTCCGAAATCGCAGCCGGCAAGCCCGCCTATGTGGCCGTGCATATTTCGGATGTCTGGAAGGCGGCCGCCGCGCGGCCCGAGCGCCTGTCCATCGCCTATAAGGATTTTCCGTCGTCAGGCGTGTCGCATGGCGTCATCAAATCAGCGACGCAGTGGATGCGCGAGCAGAAGATCGACGGCGGCTTCGCGGTGGAGCCGATCGGCGGCGCGACGCGGCTGCACTATTTCACGCGCAAGGGCGACAGCGACGCGTTGATCGCCAAGCTCCTGCCTTTTTCGACCTCAAATCCGGCGCAGCTGGAGAGGCTGGAGCTCGTGTATCAGCATAAGGGCTGGTGGATTTATCGGTTGAAGTGAGACCATTTCCGTTTGAACAGCTCACATTGGGGCTTGTCATTCCCGGCGGGCTGAAAGCCCGACCGGGAATCCAGAGCCACCAGAGCGCTGTTTCTGCTCTGGATTCCCGATCGCTCGCGCCGCGAGAGTCGGGAATGACAACGAACCAATCAAGCCAATCTCATATTAGACAAAAGCCCTGCTTATTGCGGCGTGCGCGCGCGCCGCTCGGACAAGCGCGCCATGGCCGCCTGAGCGGTTTGGTAGGCCTTCGCCTCCGCTCCTTTACAGAGGCCTTTTTCAACCGGAAGGGCATTTCCCGCCACGTAGACTTCCCATTGCCACATGGCGTTATGGCCAGCGCCCCCTCTGGAGCGCACTCTTACCGTATAATTCTGGTCCGGCTTTTCATTGGTCATGGCCGACTATGGCACGCCAAACCAGCTGATGATACCGTTTCCGCTTGAACAGCTCGCATGGGGACTTGTCATTCCCGGCGGGCTGAAAGCCCGGCCGGGAATCCAGAGCCACCAGAGCGCTGTTTTTGCTCTGGATTCCCGATCGCTCGCGCCGCGAGAGTCGGGAATGACAACGACCCAATCCAGCCGATCCGTATGAAAGCGCACGCATTTCGCTCGCGGCGAAGCGCGCTTTAGCTGCGAAGCGCCGTCGCCAGCCGCGCAATCCCTTCCTCGATCTCTTTTTCAGTGAGCGCAACAAAACCCAGCATGAGCAACCGGTCGCCCCCATCGTTTTGATCGAACCGCAACGCCGAGCCTGTCGCCAGCGAGCAAACGCCGACGCCCGCAGCCAGCCCCTTGGCCTCGACTTCCGCCGCGCTGGGGAAACGGTCGGGCAGCTTCCACACGAGATGCATGCCGGCCTGCTCGCCGTAAATCTCGCATTCGCCGAAATGCTTGTGCAGGGACGCCAGCAAGGCGTCGCGCCGCTCGCGATAAAGCTGGCGGATGCGGCGTAAATGGCGCCCGAATTCGCCGCTCGACATGAAGTCGGCCATCGCCGCCTGTTCGAGCCAGCTCTGGCCATTGTTCATCAGCATTTTCATGCGGCGGAAGCTGTCGACCAGACGGCGCGGCGCAACCACATAGCCGAGCCGCAGCCCCGGCCCCATGCATTTCGAGAAGGTGCCGAGATAAATCACGCGCTCGTTGCGGTCCAAGCCTTTCAGCGCCGTTAGCGGCGATCCGACGAAGCGGAAGTCGCTGTCGTAATCATCTTCCATGATGTAGGCGTCATATTGCGTCGCCCATGCAAGAAGCTCGATGCGGCGCTGCAGGCTCAGCGTCACGCCCACCGGATATTGATGCGACGGCGTCACATAGGCGACGGCGCCCGCAACCTGCGGCAGCTTGGTCACATCGAGCCCATCGCGGTCGATCGGCACCGGATACAGCTTCGCGCCGAGGCTTTCCAGCACATAGGCGGCGCCCTGATAGCATGGCGATTCGACCACAGCGGCCGAGCCGGGCGTCACGAGAAGTCGCCCAACCAGGTTGAAGCCGTCTTGGCAGCCGCCGACGATGATGATCTGCTCGGCGTCGCAGACGACGCCGCGCGCCGGCGCGAGATGTTTTGCGATCGCCTGGCGCAGTTCCAGGAGCCCGGCCGGGTCATTGTAGGTCGTCAGATCGGAGCCCGCCGATTTCAACCGCGCCTTGATGTGCTGCGACCAGGCTTTCAGCGGAAAGCTGCGCGCATCGGGCTTGCCCACCCAGAAATCGGCGACGAGCCGCCGCCGCCCGGAGTCGGCAAGGCGGTGCGTGCGCAATTCGCGTAAAGGCTCCGCCAGGCCGCCGTCCTTGAGCTGCAGCGGCGCGGGCGGCGCGGCTTGCTCGGACGCCGACGAAAAGAAAGCCGTGTCCGGCAGGTCAGGGGCGACGAAAGTGCCGACATAGGGCTTGGTGCGGATATAGCCTTCCGAAATCAGCCGCTCATAGGCCAGCACCGCCGTGTTGCGCGAGACGCCAAGCTGCGCGCTCAGCTCGCGCGTCGTCGGCAACGGGTCGTTGCCGCGCAGCCGGCCGTTTAGAATCATGGCGCGTATCTGGTCGAAGATCTGCGTCTGCAGAGTCCCCTTATCGGACTCCTTGAGCATGATCGAGAGTTGCACTTGGCCGCTCCGGATCACCGGAGTCAGACGACCGAGAGAGGCGATGCTCGTCATTTAGCCATTCCCGCCCAGGGTTGGCGCCGCGCTGGTTATTCTATTCGAGGATTAAGGCGCTCTTTTGCGACCGCATAGATCCACTTCCACACACTCGCCTGGCGCCACCGCACGCGCCGTGAAAAAGACCTGCCTGGCGCCATCCGCCGAGGCGCATCTGGCGCTTTGCTCCGAACAATACTTTCGGAATTCTTGAAATCCAGAGAAAAGCGGGAGGAAGAAAAATGATGCTGGCGAAATCGAAAATTGCTCCGGCCATCTTTTGGGTCGGCTTTCTCGCGCTGGGCTTCGTTTCCAGTTTCGCGGAGACCGGCAAGCCACGTAAGGCGCATGATCCGGGAAAGCGCGCGGCCGCCGTCGAGAGCCAGCTCGGCAAAGCCCTCCACGATTAATTCTGGGACGACGTCGATGAGACCTGCCGTCGCATCTCTCCTCTTTCTCGCGATGGAGCTGGCGAGCATTTTCACTCTTAGGCTCGTAGCCGCTTTTGCCGGCTGAGCGACGGGCCACCTATTGCGCTCGCCTTGCCAACCAGGGCGCGCCTCCTTATCTTCCGCGAGGGCGTCGCGGGAAGCGGTCGCCCTTGGAAAGCGGCCCGAGCGCGGATGTAGCGACGGGCCGTTTTGGCGAGGAGCAGGCAGACATGCCGGACGGGCTAGTGAAGGTTATCATCATCGGCTGCGTTGGCTTCTTCTTCGGCGCGGCGATCGTCGGCTGGATTTATGGCTGATCGATAGCGCCGTAGCCTGCCCCGGGCTCTCGCCCACTCCAAACATCCCCCAGGACAGCCCTCGGTTGGCCAAAAAGGCTCGAGCGCCCGTAAGCGCCGCTCTTGGGGCCGGCGCTGTGCGTGTGTCTTCTTTGCAACGGCATGTCGGCTTTATCCGGGGAACGATGTTCCCGCAATGGTCAAGCTTGGCCCAGGACCGCTTTGGCATTAGCAATTTCCTCGTTTGAGAGAAGCCATTCAGCTGTCTTTCAGGGCGGGATTTGAGAGGGAATCGACGGCCTGTCCCATGGGGGGCGCTCCCGGACAGGCCGTCTTTTCTCCAACGCGGCGACGGAAAACAAACCCGTTGAAAAGCGCGCTATCGCGGCCGCCCGCGCCCCGCCTCCGTTGACATTAAGCAACCGTCTGCCCGACTGTGTTTGGGTCAAGCTTTTGCGGCTATTCGCCTAATCGAAGGTCGGTTGATGGGTCACAGCGACTTGCAAAAGCCCGCGCTGGGCGTCGCCACGATTCAAGCGAAAAGCCCCGAAGCGGCCGCTGAACGCCTCAGCGCCATGTTTGGGCAAGACTTGTCCGTCTCGCTCCTCGGGAGCAAGGACGCGTTCCGGTTGCGATGCACAGCCGTGCGGCTGGGCAAGGCGGTATTGGTTGCAACCGAAACATCCGAGGTTTTCCTTCGGCGTCCTCCCTCCAACGCCGCGCTCGTCTTTGTCCCGCTGAAGGGCGCGATATCTTACAAAATCGCTGGCGAAAGCCACAGTTTGGCTGCAGGGCGAAACGGGGCCATCTGGCCACCGTTCGAAACCGTCGACATGCAGCTTCCCCAAGTCATGAGCCTGAGCCTTCATCTTCCGATGTCGGCGGCGGTGGCGCAGGCAGAAAGGCTTACCGGCCTTCCCTTCAGCGCAACGCCTTTCAAGGGCATGGCGACGACATTCGATCTGTCCGATCCGCTCTACGCCACGCTCGCCCGCAATATGAGGCTCGTCATGTCCGAGATTCTCGCTCTCGAAGCGACCGGTCTCGGCCAGCTCGCGCGTGCAGGCTATGATGAGACCCTGCAAACGCTCGCAACGGTTGCGCTTTTTCCCGCCGTCGCGCGCAAGATCAGCGCGGCGGCCCGTGACACGGGCCGATCGCCCATCCGTAAGGCCCGAGACTATATCAAGGCCCATGCGGCCGAGCCTGTGGAACTATCGAGGCTCGCCGTCTCGCTCGGGATGAGCATGCGGAGCTTGCAGGACAATTTCAAGAAAAGCTACGGCTGCTCGCCCCGCGACTATCTGATGGAATGCCGTCTGGAAAATGCGCGCGATCGCCTGTCGCTCCCCAGTGATTCGACGTCAGTGATCGAGATCGCCATGGACTGCGGTTTTCCCGACCACGGGCAGTTTTCCTCGAAATATCGCGCCAGATATGGGGAGCTGCCGTCTCAAACGCTCAAGCGGGCCAGGGGCTGACGAGCGCTTTCTGCGACCGGCATTCTCGCCAACGGAACAACTGGCTGAAAAAAAGAAGGCCGTCAGCGCTCCCACGCTGACGGCCCTCGAAAACCGGACCGCTCCGGGCCGGTCATCCACTTACCTTACGCGATTAGAGGCGCGTCAGGGTCACAGCGGAGATGACGATCATAGCCAACATGCAAGCGGGAATCAGCCAACCCATTTGAACCTCCCTCTGGGAAACGCCATTGATGGCGTCGTTATTTGCAGCTTTATGCGTCGATCAGTACATCGGAGGGGCTGCTTTTTGTCAAGCCCTAACGCGCCTCGCCAAGCTTCTTCGACGCTCCGAGGCGCCTGCGCCGCCGCCTGGCCTGAGCTTGCGCTCGGGTGGCGACGTTGCGCCGCTCTCAGACGGCTCCGCGCTGGATTCATGCGAACAAACAGCCCTGACGCGCGTTGCAGGCCATCACCCGCCCAAAGCAGGCGCGGCGCTCCGCCCGCGCCTCGGATGGAGACCGCAATGCGAGCCAGGCTTTTTCTCTCTGTCGCCATTACGGCGTTGTCTCTGGGGATAGCCCCCAGCTACGCCCAGAACACCGCCCGGGACCAGACCGGCGGCGAGCCGCCAAAACCCGCCAAGGAAGAGCCTGCGACGCACCATGCCAAGCCGGCCGAGCCGGGCGCGCGGGAGCAGCATGGCGAGATGCAGAATCGCGAGCGCGGCGAGGTCCAGGGAGAGCGGAAGGCCGGCCCGTCTGGCGCCAATGAGCCCGGCGAAAAGGCTGCGCGTTCGGAGGAGCGCCGCCTCGAGGAACATGGCGCCGCCGCGAAACACGGCGAGAAAAAGGATGAGCGGCATGGCGCCGTGAACGAGAACGCCGAACAGACCCCTAATGCGAAAGCCGAACGGCGCCAGCACCATGGCGCCCGGCAAACGCCGGCCGGTCATCCTGGCGCGGAAACGCAAGGCGCGAAGGCCGAAAAGCAAGGGGCGAAGGAGCCCGAAAAGCAGGAGAAGACCGGACGCGCAGGCGTCTCGCCGAATGAAGGCGCCGAACGGACCGGCCCCGCGGCGACTGAGAACGAGCGGCAAAGAGCGGCGAGCCCCGAGCAACGCAACAAAAGCGCAGCCGAACGCGCGCCTGGCGCAGCCGAACGCGCTCCCGGAGCCGCTGAGCGCACTCCCGGCGCAGGCGAACTTACTCCCGGCCAGGAAATGAAACGCGGCGCAGAGGCGACGCCCCAGGGCGGCGTGCAAGGACGGGAAACTTACGGTTACGCCGGGCGGGAGGCGCAGCGTGGCGGCGTCCAGCTGAACGCGCGCCAGGAAAGCCGCGTGCGCGACATCATCGAGCAGCGCGGCGCGCAAAGGATCTCGCGCAATGAATTCGATCCCCGCATTGGCGTCGTTGCGCCGCCCAATGTGACTTTCGCCCCGCTGCCTCCGGAAGTGGTCTCCATCGTCCCGCAATATCGCGGCTATGATTTCGTGCAGGTGGAGAATGAGATCGCCATCATCGATCCGAGCGATCGCCGGGTCGTCAGCCTGCTCGACGTCGGCGGGCCGATGCCAGGCGGCTCAGGATATTACGAGGAGCGAGAAGGCCGTTATGGCGGCGGCTATGAGCGCCGTGAAGGCGGCCGATATGGCGCCGCGCGCGGTCGCGAATATGGCCAGCGGGAAGGTGGCGGCGCGTATGGCCGGCGGGAGCGAGGCGGTGAAACCTATGGCTACGCCCCGCGCGTGCGGCTGGACGCCCGCCAGGAACGCGCGCTCTATCGCGGCGTGATGAGACAGGCGCGCGAGAATTTGCGCCAGGTCTGCGTCCATGTCGGCGACCGTGTGCCGGATTCCGTCGATCTCGCGCCCGTGCCGCGAAACGTCGCTCTCGATGCGCCGGATATCGAACGTTACGATTACTTCGTCCTCAACGATCAGGTCGTGCTCGTCGATCCCGATAGCCACGTGGTGGTGGACATTGTCGAGGAGCCGAAGTGATCAAAGCGGCGCCGGGCTTTTTTCCGCCCGGCGCCGTTTCTCGACCTTACGCCTTGTGCCCTTTCACGAGCGAAGAGTGGCGTTCATGCCCATGATGCCGATGGGCCTTATGCTTGACGGGCTTCGGCTTGGCAGGCTCACTCGCGGCCGGGGCCGGCTCTTCCGTGGCGGCGAAGCTCGGTTGGACGAAAGCGGCGCCGGCGATGAGAAGGGCGAGAGAGAAGAGAGCGCTTTTCATGTCTTAAGCTCCATGTTGTCCCCAAGACGCGAGATCAATCGCACAAGCCCGCTGAACTCTCTCTGAAACGGATATTCATCTTCGGTTCAGACCAAAGCATCAGCTGAGCGATAACAGCGGAAGCCCAACAATTTGCTGCACATTTTAGTGTCGTCCTTGCCGGTGCTTGTGTAAGCTGAGGCGACATACAACTGACATTCGCGTAGTGAGTAGGGGATCAAAAGGTGGACGACTATACGCGCGACTACCCTCGCGATTTGCGATACGAGCCTCCCCGAAAATCCGGCATCGAGACCGTGGGCGATTTGCCTTGGGGATCGCATTTTTGCCTTTTGTACAACACTGCGGAAGAGCTGATCGAGATTCTGATGCCCTATTTCGCCGAGGGCCTCGCCGCAGACGAATTTTGCATGTGGGTAACCTCCGAGCTGGTAAACGTCGAGCAAGCCAAGGCCGCGCTGAGGGCGGCGGTTCCCGATCTCGACTCGTTTATCGGCTCCGGCCAGCTCGAAATTATCAGCTACGCAGACTGGTACCTCCAGGATGGCGAATTCGACGCGGATCGCGTGCTTCGCGCATGGACGGACAAGCTCGCGGCCGCAGAGCGGCGCGGCTTCGAGGGGCTGCGCCTGACTGGCGATACGTTCTGGCTCGAGAAAGTCGCTTGGCAGGGATTCATCCATTACGAGTCGATGGTCGATCGCGTGATGGGATCGAAGCGCATACTGGCGCTCTGCGCTTATCCATTGTCCTCGTGCAGTCCCCGCGAGATTTTCGACGTCGTCGCAAACCACGACTTTGCGGTCGTCAATGAGCAAGGTCGCTGGCTGTCGTTCAAAAGCGCGAACCGGGGACGCATGGGCCGCGCCCTGCGCGAAAGCCAAAGACGGCAACATGCGATCCTGGAGACCGTCCAGGACGCAATCATCGCTTTCGACGCCGCCGGCGCGATCTATTCGATCAACGCCGCGGGCGCGAACATGTTCGGCTATGGAGAGGACGAGCTTCTGGGCGCGGACATTCTGTCGATCCTGCCAGAGAGATGGGCGACCGATCTCAGCGAGCATAAATTCAAGGCCAGCAAGGAGACAAAGGGGCGGCACAAAACCGGCGAGCTGTTCCCCGCCGAGATCACCTTGGCGGCGACCCACCACGATAACGCTCCCCTATTCGTCGGAAGCGTCCGCGACCTGTCCGAGAAATATCGGGCCGAGACGCGCCTCAAGCAGATACAGATCGATCGCCTGGCGGCGATGGGCGGCATCGCGGCCGGGCTCGCGCATGAGCTCAACCAACCGCTTTCGGCGATGAAGACCTATCTCAAGGTGGCCGAGCGCCTAATCGAGATTCCGCCCGAGAAGCGCCAGCTCAAAATAGAGGAAGCCTTGGCGCGCGCATCGGCGCAAGTGGACCGCGCTGGACGCATCATCAGCAGCCTACGCGGCCTCGCCTCTCATGGCGAGCCCAACAAGCTCATTCTAAGCCTCCATGAATTGATCGAAAAGACATGCGAGTGCTTCTCGACTTCGTTCAAGGACCGCAACGCCGAGATCATTCTCGACCTCGGCGCCAGCAAGGATACGGTCCTCGTCGATGGTGTTCAGATCCAACAGGTTCTCACCAATCTGATCAAGAACGCCAAGGAAGCGATGACGGACGCACAAGCTCGCCGCCTCGTTATCTCGACCCGCACAACCGAAGACGAGAGAATCCAAATTGACATCTCGGATAGCGGCCCGGGAATTCCGGAGCATATCAAGAGCCAGCTGTTCGAGCCCTCGCCCTCGACAAAGGAAGGCGGCATGGGCGTCGGACTGCCGATGTCGCGCGTGATCATCGAAGCGCATGACGGGAAGATATGGGCGCAACCCAATCGCGAATCCGGGGCGGTGTTCAGCTTCACATTGCCGCTGATGGACGCAATCGGCAGCTACGAGGAAGCCGCGGAGTAGCGCACTTGCGGCTTTGTCATTCCCAGCGGGCTGAAAGCCCGACCGGGAATCCAGAGTCAGAGTAGCTAGTTTTGCTCTGGATTCCCGATCGCTCGCTTCGCGAGCGTCGGGAATGACGGGGAAACGATCGAGATACAAGCCTAACCCTGCTCGCGGACTCGCTCTCGCTCGATGAGCCGCTCGCGCAGCGAGTGATAGATGGGCGGATCGTTCAGCAGCGTTGGCGCCAACATGGCCAGGAAACAGGCGGCGAGCATCGGCAAGAGCAGGAACACCGCACCTGTCATTTCGGTGACGAGCACGATGCCGGTGAGCGGCGCGCGCACCACGGCCGTAAATAAGGCGGTCATACCGACAATGGCGAAGGCTTGCGGCTGAATATCGAGCCCAGGCAGCAACAGCCCGCAGACGACGCCGAAAAAGAGTCCCGCCAGCGCGCCCAGGGCAAGGAGCGGCGCAAAAATGCCGCCCGGCGTTCCCGAGCTGTAGGAACCGGCGCCGAGCGCAAATCTCAGCGCCAGCACGAAGGGCAAAAAGAACACATCCTGCGAGCCTGAAATCGCAACCTGGGTGAAGGCGTCGCCGCCGCCGACGAGCCCCGGCGCAAACCAGGCAAGTGCGCCCACCATTGCGCCGATCATCGCCGCTTTGTTCTCGGGAGAGAGCCGAAGCCGCTCGACGGCGGAGAGCGTGGCGAGCAAAACCCTGTTGTAGACGACCCCGAACAACCCCATGACCGCGCCGAGGATAAAAAACAGCGGGCCGATCGAGGCCGCAGGATAGGCGAGCTTGGGAATGGTGAAATCAGGCGCGTCGCCGAGCAGCAGATGAGCGACGGCGATGGCGGTCGAGGACGCCGCCAAAGCCGCAATGGCGACGCGCTGGTCGAATTTCTGGGTCAGCTCCTCCAGCACGAAGACGGCGCCGGCCATGGGCGCATTGAAGGCGGTGGCGAGCCCCGCCCCTGCCCCCGCGGCAAGCAGCGCGCAATTATCCGCTTTGCTGCGCCGGAAGGCGTCGCCGGTCAGATGGCCGATGACGGCGCCCATTTGCACGCTTGGCCCCTCGCGCCCGAGCGCGAGGCCGGCGCCGATGGCGAGACAGCCGCCGAAGAATTTTACGGGCAGCAGGATGAAGGGCGCCGGCGCGGCCTCACCATGCAGCACAGCCTCGACATGCGGAATGCCGCTCCCCGAGGCATGCGGCGCAAAGCGGCGCACCATCCAGACGGAAATGAGGGCGGCGATCGCGCAGAGACCGACGACGACGAGAAACCCAACGACCGCCCCGCCCTCCGCCCATTGGATAATTGCGTCGCGCAAACGATCCGCCGCCATCAGCGCCAGTCGAAACATCGCGCCGACAAGCCCTGCCAGGCCGCCGACGAGGAGCGCCAGGACCGAAAGAAAGAAAAGGCTCATATGGCCGCTCTCGGCTGCGACCTCGCTCTCGACCTCGGCGCGCATGTTCATCGCGCCTCGCCCACGGGTTTGATGTCGACGCTGACGGAGAGCGCCTGGCGCCCTGCCCCGACGATCACGCCGTCAATTGGCGACACATCCGCGTAATCGCGGCCGATCGCGACAACGATGTGATTATCGTCCGCATACATTGCATTGGTCGGATCGAGGTGAATCCAGCCGAAGGGCTCGCCGCACCACACGGCGACCCAGGCGTGGGAGGCGTCGGCCCCCTCTAAACGCGCCTCTCCCGGCGGCGGCTCGGTGCGAATATAGCCGCTGACATAGGCCGCCGGCAGCGCGAGGCCGCGCAGCCCCGCGATCATGATATGCGCGAAATCCTGGCACACGCCGCCACGCGCCTCGAAAGCCTCTTCGAGCGGCGTCGCCACATGGGTGGCCTCGGGATCATAGGCGAAATCCGCCTTGATGCGGCGCATCAGCTCTTGCGCGCCTTCGAGCACGGGGCGGCCGGCGGGAAAGCTCGCGCGAGCGTAATCGGTAGCAGGCGCGTAAAGCGGCGCCTGTCGGCTTGGGAAAAGCCAATGCGCGGGCGACTCCCGGTTCAGCGAGCGCGTCGCCATCGCGGCGCGGGGAATGGTCTCCCACACGGGAGTCAGTCCAGCCGCCGGCGGCTCCTCGCGCGCCACCTCGACCCGCGCCGAAACGGAAATGCGCAATGTCTCATGCGCCTCGCGGATCGTCGCCTCCACAACGCGATTTCCAAAGAAATCGACGCTCTCGCGCGTTGTCTCGGGCGACGGCGCGGCGTCGACGCGTGCGCGCAGGACCCGCTGGCCCTTGCCGTCACGCGGCGTGAGCCGGATCGCGCAGCGCGTCGAGGCGACGGCGGTCTCATAGCTGTAGGTCGTGACGTGGCTGATGTCGTAGATCACGCGAGCTTGGATCGCTTGTCGGCTGGCGCCGGGTCGCTGGAATGCGAGAAATACCGTTCAGAAACCGCATTGGCTAGCGCCATCAGCCGCTGCTCGACGACGGCCACCCGCTTGCCGTCGAGGCAACGCGCGTCCTCGGCCTCCAAATCGGCGCGCAGAGACACGGCGAGGCGGCGTTGCGGCTCCATCATGCCGTCGTCGACGAGCGCCGGGAGCGAAGCCAGATGTTCGTCTATTCTCCGCATCTGAAAGGCGACCGAACGCGGATTGAATGGGTCCAGCAATGCAATGTCGAGCGTCGGCGCCAGCGCCGCCCCCGCGAGATAGCGCGAGCGATAGGTGATGTGAGAATCAACAAGCTCCAGTAATGCGTCTAGCGTTTCGATCGTCGCATCATTATCCGCAAATTGCCGGGTAAATCGGCACGTGTTGATGGCGCGCTCGATGCGCTTGCCGAGATCGATGAAAGCCCAGCCGGAGACGCGGTTGAAATTCTCCTCCATGAGGCCCGAGAGCGCCGCGAGCGTTTGCAAGGCGCGCTCCGTGAGCTCCAATATTTCCGGCTCCAGCGGCGGGCGGGCCGCCGCGCTTTCGAGCCGCGCCTCCAGCCGCACGAGCAATTGCCACATGTCTTGCGACAAGCGCTCGCGGATGATGGAGGCGGCGCGCCTCGCCTCCCCGACAACGGCGCGCGCTGAGCCAAAGAAATCGGCGTTGCTCGCGGCGGTGAGCGCGATGATCGCGCCCGGATGCGCGGCGGCGAAAGGCGCGGCGGCGCCCCAGTCGAAGAGCAGACGCTCGCAACGCTCGATCGGCTGGCGCCCCTGTATCGTGTTGCTCTGAATCTCCGTCATGCGGTTACAGAGGCAGCGCACGATGCGCAACGTCGCTTCCGCGCGCTCCAGATAGCGGCCCATCCAGAAGAGATTGTCGGCGGCGCGGCTCGGCAGATGGCCCGGAACGCGCACGACCGGAACATCATTATTGGGCGGCAGCAGCGTGGTCGCATGCTCGGACGCCTTTTGACCGATGACCCAGACGTCGGCCGTTTGCGCCCCGGCGCCCATGGTGATGGCGCGCGCGTCGCGGCGATCCGAGACGCGGCAGAAGCCGCCGGGCATAACCTTCCAGCCCTCGGGCGTCGCGGCGGCGAAAATGCGCAGCGAGAAAGGCCGCGGCGTCAGCGCGCCATTGTCCCAGGCGGGCGTGGTCGAGAGCTTCACCACCTCCTGCCCGACATAATCCATGCCGCGCGCATTGATCGCGGCAATGAGCCGCTCCTTTTGCGCCGCGTCGAGCTCCGCGCCGACGGCGGCGGACGCGCCCAGGAGCCCCTCCGCTTTGTCGCCGAAGGCGCCGGCGATGGCGCGGCTGTCGAAATCGCGTAGGATTTCGGCCCGCTCCGCCTCCTGCCCGCACCACCAGGTGGCGACATTAGGGAGCCGCAGGCTCTCGCCCATGAGCCGTTGCGCCAGCGCCGGCAGGAAGCTCATCAGCGCGCGCGATTCGACGAGCCCCGCGCCCGGCATATTGGCCATGGCGACCGAGCCGCGCCTTATGGCGTCGAAAAAGCCGGGCGCCCCCAGCCGCGAGGCGGCGTTCGCCTCGAGCGGATCGAGCCAATCGGCGTCGACGCGCCGCCAGACCACGTCGGCGCGCTTCAGCCCCGCGACCGTGCGCACATGCAGCTTGCCCTCGCTCGTCGCGAGATCCTCGCCCTCGACCAGAAGAAAGCCGAGATAGCGCGCGAGATAGACCTGCTCCGTATAGGTCTCGCTCCACGGCCCCGGCGTCATGAGACAGATGCGCGGATCGTTGCGCGTCGCGGCCGCCGCGAGCCCGGCGCGGAAATCGCGGAAGAAGCCCGCGAGCCGGCGCACCTTCATCTCACGATAGAGGCTCGGGAAGGCGCGCGCGAGGATGAGACGGTTCTCGATGGCGTAGCCGGCGCCCGAGGGCGCCTGGGCGCGGTCGCCGAGCACCCACCATTTGCCGTCCGGGCCGCGCCCGATGTCGACCGCATAGAAGCGCAGCCAGCGCCCGCCGACGGGCGCGACCCCGCACATCGGGCGGATGAATTCCGGCGAGCCGGCGACCACAGCCGCCGGAAGCGCGCCCTCCGAGATCAGGCGGGCGTCGCCATAGACGTCATGGAGAATGCGATCGAGCAGCTCGGCGCGCTGGGCGACGCCCGCCGCGATCTCCGACCACTCGCTTTCGGTGAGCAGTAGCGGCAGGCGGCCCAAAGGCCAGGGCCGCTCGCGCGCCTCGCCACGCACGCGATAGGTCACGCCCATGTCGTTGATGCGGCGCGCGGCGGCGGCGAAGCGGTTCTCGACGCCCTGCCGCCCGAGGCCCGCCAGAGTCTCGAGCAGCGTCGTCCAATGGGCGCGTGGGCGCCCGTCCGGGCCGATCAGCTCGTCGGGGACGCCCGGCATCGGTTTATAATTGGCGATCCACGCCGCGAGTCGCCTGGCTTCTTCGCCCAGAGCGGCTTCGGCGTCGTTCACCGGCGCGTCGAGTTCAACGGCCAAATCGCCTCCGCAAATCCAGCGTCAGCGGGAACTCGCCCGCGGGCTCCTCGCGCGGCGGCTCGATGCGGCCGGGCGTATGGCCGTGGCCCTGGAAGCGCGAGAGGCGCCGCGACTCGGCCTCGTGAAAATTGACCGGGAAGGTGTCGTAATTGCGCCCGCCCGGATGCGCGCTGTGATAGACGCAGCCGCCCAGCGACCGGTTGCTCCAACTGTCGACAATGTCGAAGGTGAGCGGCGCATGGATGGGGATCGTCGGATGCATGCCCGACGCCGGCTGCCACGCCTTGAAGCGCACGCCGGCGACGGCCTCGCCGGGCGTTCCGGTCGAGTGCAGCGGCACGCGGCGGCCGTTGCAGGCGATGACATGGCGGTTGGGCACGATGTTCCTCGCCCGCACTTCGAGACGTTCGACAGAGGAGTCTACATAACGCACCGTGCCGCCCGCCGCCCCCTCCTCGCCCATCACATGCCAGGGCTCGAGCGCGTGGCGGATTTCGAGCTGCACCCCGCCATGCTCGACGCGGCCGGCGAGCGGGAACCGAAATTCATATTGCGCCTTGAACCACTCCGCCTCGAAGCCGTAGCCCGCGCTCTTGAGATCATCGAGCACGCCGAGGAAATCGGCCCAGACGAAATGCGGCAGCATGAATTTATCGTGCAGCGCCGTTCCCCAGCGCACGCAATCGCCGTCCTGCGGCTCGCGCCAGAACCAGGAGACGAGCGCGCGCAGCAGCAATTGCTGAGCGAGGCTCATGCGCGCGTCCGGCGGCATCTCGAAGGCGCGGAACTCGACGAGGCCGAGACGGCCCGTCGGCCCATCGGGCGAATAGAGCTTGTCGATGCAGATTTCCGAGCGATGCGTATTGCCGGAAACGTCGACGAGCAGATTGCGATAGAGCCGGTCGACGAGCCAGATCGGATAGCCCCAATCATTCGGCCCCGGCGTATTGGCGAGCGCAGTCTCCAATTCGTAAAGCGCGTCGTGCCGCGCTTCGTCGATGCGCGGGCTCTGGCTCGTCGGGCCGATGAAGAGGCCCGAGAACAGATAGGACAGCGAAGGGTGCCGCTGCCAATAGAGCACGAGGCTCTTCAAGAGATCGGGCCGGCGCAGGAAGGGCGAGTCCGCCGGCGTGACGCCGCCGAGCACGACGTGATTGCCGCCGCCCGAGCCGGCGCATCTCCCGTCCGTCATGAATTTGCTGGTGGTGAGCCGCGCGTCGCGCGCCTCTTCGTAAAGCGCGCTGGTGTTCTCGACCGCTTCACGCCATGAGGCGACGGGGTGCACATTCACCTCGATGACGCCGGGGTCGGGCGTCACCTTGATAACTTCGAGACGCGGATCGACCGGCGGCGGATAGCCTTCGATATGCAGCGGCATGCCGAGATCTTCCGCCGTTGTCTCGACGGCGACGAGCAGCTCGAGATAATCCTCCAGCCGCTCCAAGGGCGGCATGAAGACGCAAAGAACGCCGTCGCGCGGCTCGACCGCGAGCGCCGTTCGGACAATGCCCTCGACAGCCGACTGGCCGAGCTGCTCGCCCCGGCTCGACCGCGTCTCACTGTAAACCTGCTGGAGATGCGACGGATCGGGCAAAGGTCCACGATCCTCCAACGGATCCTGGTTATGGACATAGGGATAGACGGAAGGCGGAACCCAGGGCAACGCGTTCAATGGCAGGCGCAGACCGACGGGCGAGTCGCCCGGCGCCAGGAATAGTCTACCGCGGCGCAACGGCCAGCGCTCCGACATCCAGCGCGGCTCGGCGCGCGCATTCCAGCGCTGGATCGGCAACACATAGCCGGTCGGCGTCGAGAGGCCGCGCTCGAAGACGCGCAGCATGCGCGCGCGCTCTTCGGGGTCTTCGATCTTGGGATCGAGCGGATCGACGTTGACCGGCAGCTGCCCCTCTTTCACCATCCAAAGCGCGGGGTCTTCATAGGCCGGGATCACATAATCCTTGCCGACACCGAGCGTCTTGGCGAGCTCGAAACTGAAGCGCCCCGCGTTGACGGCGTTGGCCACATTCGAATTGGGAGACATGCCCGCGACCAGCGCGGGATTTTTCCAGATCGGCTTGCCGTCCTTGCGCCAATAGAGCGCGAAAGCCCAGCGCGGCAGGCTCTCGCCCGGATACCATTTACCCTGTCCGTAATGCAGAAAACCGCCGGGGCCGAAACGGTTTTGCAGGCGGCGGATGAGATCATCCGAACGCGCGCGCTTGGTTGGACCCACCGCCGCCGTGTTCCACTCGGGCGACTCGAAATCGTCGATCGAGATGAAGGTCGGCTCGCCGCCCATGGTGAGGCGCACGTCCTGCGCCTGCAAATCCGCGTCGATGTTTTCGCCGAGACGATCGAGCCGCTCCCAGGCTGCATCCGAGAAAGGCGCGGTGATGCGCGGCGCCTCGCGTATGCGGTCGACGCGCATCTCGAAGGCGAAGTCGCATTCTGCGGGCTCCACCAGTCCGGAGACCGGCGCGCAGGAGCGGTAATGCGGCGCGCCGCACAGCGGCAAATGCCCCTCGCCACAAAAGAGGCCCGAGGTCGCGTCGAGGCCGATCCAGCCCGCGCCCGGCAAATAGACTTCCGCCCAGGCGTGAAGATCGGTGAAATCGTGATCCGTGCCCTTGGGGCCCTCGATCGGATCGACGTCCTCTTTCAGCTGGATGAGATAGCCGGAGACGAAGCGCGCCGCGAAGCCGAGCCGCCGTAAAATCTGCACGAGCAGCCACGCGGAATCGCGGCAGGAGCCGGAACGCTGCGCCAGCGTGTCGTCCGGCGTCTGCACGCCGGGCTCCATGCGGATAACATAGCTGATGTCCTGCTGGAGGCGCATATTGAGATCGACAAGAAAGTCGATCGTGCGCCGCTTCTCGCACGGGATCGTGTTCACATAGTCGTCGAGCGCGGCGCCGGCGGACTCGATTTCGAGATAGGCGGCAAGCTCGGTCGCAAGCTCCGCGTCATAGACGAAGGGAAACTCTTCGGCGTAAGGCTCGATGAAAAAGTCGAAGGGATTGAACACCGCCATCTCAGCGATGACGTCGACCTCGATCTTGAACTCGCGCGTCTTCTCGGGAAAGACGAGCCGCGCCTGCCAATTGCCGTGCGGGTCCTGCTGCCAGTTGATGAAATGCTCGGCGGGGAGGATTTTCAGCGAATAGCCGGCGACACGGGTCCGGCAATGCGGCGCTGGCCGCAGACGGATAATCTGGGGTCCGAGGGCGACCGGACGGTCGTATTTGTAATGCGTGACGTGGTGAAGCGCGACCTGAATAGACAAAGGGATCACCGCCTTCGCGACAACGGCATATTGCGCCGCAGCAGCGAATTAGCGGGAGCGCAAGCGGGGAAGTCAATCCAATCCGCAGGCAATCTGCGGATTTTGACGGCAATTCCCGCAGGATGACCGGGGGTTGGGCAGAAGTTGCACAAGCGGCGGGCGGCGGGTTGGAATTATACTATTTACGCTTGAACGGCTCGCGTTGGGAGGTGTCATTCTCGGCGGGCCGCAGGCCCGACCGGGAATCCAGAGCCACAAAAGCGCTGGTTTGGCTCTGGATTCCCGATCGCTCGCTAAAGCGAGCGTCGGGAATGACACTGGACCATGGTAAATCTTCCTAAGATCGACCCTGAGAGCGAGCTTCATCCTTTGAAAAACAAATTCCTCGACGCCAGCAAATATATCGACGTCGACCATCCTGCCGTCGCCGAAGCCGCCGCGCGTATCGCAAACGGCGCGCAAAGCAAGACGGACCTTGTCCGCAACGCCTTCACATTCGTTCGCGACGACATCCGTCATAGCTGGGACGACCGACGCAGCGGCAAGCCAACGTGCAAAGCGTCGGAGGTTCTTCTGGAAGGCACGGGATGGTGTTACGCCAAAAGCCATCTTCTGGCTGCGCTGCTGCGCGCCAACCACATCCCCGCCGGCCTCTGCTATCAACGCCTCATCCTCGATGAGGCGGCCGCGACCTACTGCCTTCACGGTTTGAACGCGGTCTACCTCGAAGATCACGGTTGGCTGCGTCTCGATGCGCGGGGAAACAAGCCGGGCATAGACGCGCGCTTCGATCCGCCGGGGGAGTTCCTGGCCTTCGCTCTCTCACATCTGGGAGAATTTCAACTGCCGGAAATCTGGCCCGAGCCGCTCAACGAGATTACGCGCACGCTCGAGGCCTGCGAGAGCGATGAAGCGGTTTTCCTCAACCTACCCGACGTAACCGTCTTGCCTCACCTGATCGCCTCCAACGGCAACCGCAGCCGATAGGTCAGCCCCTTCTCGCCGAAATCCAACGCCGCCTCGCCGCCAAATTGCCTGGGCGTCTCCAGCAGGATGAAAGAGCCGAACCCCTTGCGCATCGTGGTCACGGCGGGCGGACCTCCGCTTTCCGACCATTGGAAAACAAAAAACGATTGGCCGTCGACTGTCTCGATCGCTTTCTCGATCGCGACCGCGCCGCGCGGCGAGGACAGCGCGCCGTGCTTCACCGCATTGGTGACGAGCTCGTGAACGATGAAGGAAATGGCTTGAGCGGCGCGCGCATTCACGGCGATGTCGACGCCCTTTGACGCGATTTGGTCTTTGAAGCTGCCGACGCCGATGTCGATCAGCTTATTCAACGGAATATTCTTGAACATCGATTCTGAGAGCACGGCATGCGCATCCGCCATCAGCTGGACGCGCTGCGTCAAAATCTGCGCCGCCTCTACGATGTTTCGTCCCCGGATCAAAGTGCGGCGGATGGTGGCGAGAATGACCGCGAAAATATTGCCGACGCGATGCTCCAATTCGCGCGCCAGAATCGCCTGCCGCTCCTCGTGCTGCTTGCGCTCGGTAATATCCGTCACTGTCGCAAGCACGGCCCTCTGGCCGTCCCACTCGATGGGATTGAGGCCGATTTCGAGGGGAAACTCGCTGCCGTCCCTGCGCCGCCCGCTCAGATCGCGTCCAGCGCCCATGGCGCGCGTCTCGGGCGCCCGCTGAAATTTCTTACGCAAGCCGACGTGAACACTGGCAGATTTGGCGGGCACGAGAATTTCCACGCGCTTGCCGAGCAACTCGGAGCGTTCATAACCGAAGAGCGCCTCCGCGCTGTGGTTCAATCCGATGATGGCCCCGCCCTCGCCGACGATGACGATGCCATTGGGCGCCGACTCGATGAGAGAGTGCTGGTTATGCGCCTGGGCGGCGATGCGGTCGATCGTCTGCTCGAAGAATGAAACGACGGAGACAGTCCCAACGCTGACCAAGCCGAAGGCAAATAGAGCAGTATCCGTCGGCGGCGGGCCGAATATTCCGGCGACAGTGCGGTTCAGGCAGAGAACCCATATCGCGACCATCGACGCCGCCGTCGCGAAAAGGCCGACCCCGAATCCGCCTACAACCGCGGCGATCAACACCGCGGGGAAAAAAGTAATGAAGTGAACGCCTGCCCCTAGCGGACCGGCCGCGGCCCAGCGAACCCACGCCGCCAGCGCTACCGCCGCCAACGCGACCCCGTATGCGGCCAGGGGGCTCCGTCGCCTGACGACTGGCGACAGCCGCGCGCCCAGCGCCGTATCGATGCGCATCTCTCGCCTCCGATGAGGCGATCACATAGTGGCCAAGCCTGCCGGGACGAGAGCGCCGCGCGCCAAATTGTTACGCCTGGCGGCGCCCGCCCTTTTTTCATCCAGCTCCACTGCAAGGGTGGGCGGAGGGAGCGCGTAAGACGCTCACCTATAAGTCGCGGTGGAGTGGCGGACCTCGAAACCTTCAAAGCCTTGGGAAGCGAGCGCCATGCTCACTTCGATCCCATTGTTGAGAGAGCGAGGACCAAGCACAACTTCTTTTACGAGACGCGGGCCAAGCCCATCGAGGGGGAGGTCGATGTAAGCTACGATACCGCCTTTCCGTGCGCGATAACGTATCTGTTGTTTTTCGTTCGATCGGGTATCCTCCGAGCTCCCTTCGCTATCTCTTAGACTCCAACGTCCGTCTTTCAGCATCTCAACAATAGTCGCCCTGATAAGACGAACCTCTTTTTCTTCAGAAAACGCTGGATTCTTCATCAGACAAGAATCAAATGCCAAAATAAACAAGAACTCCTTGAACTCGCCGCGTAGTTCAGGCTTGCTATCTGTGGCCTTCCAGATTGCCTGTGCGAAAGACAGAAATTT
The DNA here is from genome assembly GCF_026427715.1 of Methylocystis sp. MJC1. Lineage (NCBI taxonomy): Bacteria > Pseudomonadati > Pseudomonadota > Alphaproteobacteria > Hyphomicrobiales > Methylocystaceae > Methylocystis > Methylocystis sp. MJC1. The sequence goes on from NZ_CP107558.1 coordinate 2,428,339, forward strand.
GCGAAAATATTCAAGCTGCTCGGTTTCGTCATAGACAACCTGACCAAAACGCACTGCGAGCCTTCCAAGAAGCGAGGTATCAAGGCCGAGAGCCACTCCCGCGCCATCGTCGGCGTATGCCCGCCACTGACTGAGGACATCCCCATCCCTTGAAAAGCAGCCTATGAGCGGAAGGCTGGAAAGCTGGAGGCCAGAAAGCACTGTATCAATTTCGTCAAGAAATTTCCGGTCGTAGTTCGCCAAATCAGCATTAGCAGCTGCAATAAATTTATTGTATGCCCAGTGCATTTCGTGAAAGTCATTCATTGTGTTTATGTCTGAGAGACGCAAACATTTATTTTGGATGATTGCAAGGAATGTATCCACGCTGCAATAGTGATATAAAATCGGGGTCGAGGCCTCATCAACAACTCCGAAAGAAGAAAGCCCCTCGATTGACTTTTCTTTAATCATAAGCTCCCCGCTTTGATTATCTTTTCTTGAATATCACCCCGCCGCCCGCAACTGCGCCACGCGCACCGGCACCGGCGGATGCGAGAAGTAGAAGGTCGCATAGAGCGGGTCGGGCGTCAGCGTCGACAGATTGTCGCGCGTCAGACGCGTCAAGGCTGAGATCATCGGCTCTTTGCCAACGATCTGCCGAGCGAAATCATCGGCCTCGAACTCATTCTTGCGCGAGCGCCAGGCGAGCAAGGGACGCAGCAGATGCGAGAGCGGCTCCTTGGCGAGCAGCAGCGCGACGATCACCACGCCGGGATCATTGGGCAGGCCAAACCAGCCCGCGAAGGTCTCGTTGCCGAACGCCCAATACAGCACCGCGAAGCCAACAAAGGCGAGGATCGCCGCCTGAAGAATCATGCCCCGCACATGGCCGAATTTGAAATGGCCGAGCTCATGCGCGAGGATCGACTCGATCTCGTCGACGGAGTGTTTCTCCAGCAGCGTATCGAAGAAGACGATGCGCTTGGCCTTGCCGAAGCCCGTGAAATAAGCATTGCCATGCGCCGAGCGCTTGGAGGCGTCCATCACGTAAAGGCCGTTGGACTCGAAGCCGCATTTGGCGAGCAACGCCTCCATGCGGGCCTTCAAAGTCCCCTCCTCCATCGGCGTGAACTTATTGAAGAGCGGCGCGATGAAGGTCGGATAGATCACGGTCATGGCGACGGTGAGCGACATGAAGGCGACATAGGCGACAAGCCACCAGGTGTCGGGCAAGGCGCCGAGCAACCAGAACATGCCGTAAAGCAGCGGCGTGCCGATCGCGGCGCCGAGCAAGGCTTCCTTCGCTTCGTCGAGAATGAAAGTCTTCAGCGTCAGGCGATTGAAGCCGAAACGCTCCTCCAGCCAAAAGGCGTTGGTCAGGGAAAAGGGCAACTCCAGGAGATGCCCAAACCCCGCGACGGCGAGCACGAAGACGACGCTGCGCGTCAGACCCGGCGCGAGAAATTGCGACACTAGCGCGTAGAGCGGCGCCATCCAGACCGCAAGCCACAGGATGGAGACGGCGGCCTCGTAGAGCGTCTCTCCCATCGCGAGACGCGTGCGGGCGATGGTGTAGTCGGCGGCCCGGCGATGTTCGTCGAGCGGGACGTCACGGGCGAAATCAACTGGCACCGCCTCACGGTTCGCCGCGACATTGTCAGTCTGGCGTTTACGCAGATAGACGCCCAGCGCTGCCGATAGGGCGATGGCCAAACAAATTACGACGCCCATGGCGCTCATTCTGTCTACTCCGAGTTTCTGATTTTCATCAAAAATAGGCGCTTCGTCCCAGCTTTGCCAGAGTAGAGTTCCTCACAGCGCCGGCCGTGCGCAGTCGCTTGCCTTTTCGACAGCTTGAACAATGCTTTGCGCTTCTCGCCTGAACTCGGTTTCAGAAAAAATTGAAACTTTGTCTCAATCATTCGGCGAGACAAGCTCTCTAGGAATTCACGCCACGCCCAATGCAGCGGCGCTCGAGCCTTCGAGACAAACGGAAGCTCGGGAATATGCCGAAGTGATTTCGGCCCTCCCACCGTCGCAGCGCTCCGCTGTGAAATCACCCCAACCAGAAGGCGCGTCGCGGCAGGCGAAGGCCAAGGCGTGGACTAATCATGCGTCGTTCCAGAAAGAACATTGCCGCCCTTTTCCTTTCCGGCCTGGCCGCCGCCACGGTCGCCACGCGGGCGCATGCGGTCGAGAGCTTCGACGCCCATAAGGAGAGGATCCAGACGGAAGCCGCGCAGAAGGCTTCGGGCGCCGCCCCGGACACGCGCGAGCGCGTCCCCGATGGCCGCGGCCGCGGCATCCTTGCGCCGCCCTGGGCGCCGAAGGTTTCCTCGGGCGTTTACAAGAATGGGATTTCCTATCACGGCGGCCCGCTGATCCTCGGGACGACTAATGTTTATTATATCTGGTACGGCAATTGGGGGACCAATACGGCCCAGACAATCCTGCCGAACCTCGCGGCCTCGATCGGCGGCAGCCCCTATTTCAACATCAACACGACCTATTACAATGGCTCCGGAACGCGCGTTTCGAACCTCGTTAAATTCGCGGGCTCCGCGACCGACAATTACAGCCAGGGCGCGACGCTGAGCGACACCGCGGTTCAGTCGATCGTTTCCAATGCGATCGCCACCAATGCGCTGCCCAATGACACGAACGGCGTCTACTTCGTCCTGACCTCCGCCGACGTGAAAGAAAGCTCGGGCTTCTGCACCCAATATTGCGGCTGGCACAACCACGGCCTGATCGGCGGCAAGGACATCAAATACTCCTTCGTCGGCAATCCGGACCAATGCCCCTCGGCCTGCGAGGCGCAGAGCGCGTCGAGCCCCAATAACAATCCTGGCGCCGACGGCATGGCGAGCGTCATCGCCCATGAGTTGGAAGAGACCGTCACCGATCCCCAGCTCAACGCCTGGTACGATTCCAGGGGCTATGAAAACGCCGATAAATGCGCCTGGACGTTCGGGACGACGTCCACGGCGTCGAACGGCTCTAAATACAATGTCACGCTCGCCGGCGCGCAATATCTGATCCAGCAGAACTGGGTGAACGCCTCCGGCGGCTACTGCTCGATGAAATACTAACCACGAGTGTTGAAACCATGCGTCTCCCTGCGGTCCTGATCCTGCTCGCGCTCTCGTCCGCAGGGAGCGCATTCGCCCAGTCGCCCGCGCCGATCGGCCTTGCCACCCGTCTGGTGGTCGTCTACTCGCGGCTCGAAAACGAGCTGACCGACAAAGCAAAGCTCGACCAGCTTCTCTCCCCCGACTTCGAGGAGATGCACGTCGCCCGTGACCCGGCCGCAGCCGAACCGGTCGTCCGGCACATCCCGCGCGACGAATGGATCAAACAGGGCGCCGGCGCGCCGTCCATGGCGCAAATGGCGGTCCACGACCAGGACGCCCTCAGGATCGTCAGCTATGTCGCCTCGGCGAACGGGCGGCAGAGCTATGTCGTCGATGTCTGGAAAGGCTCCGAGCTTCAGCCGTTCCTCGCCACACGCTACCGCACTGAGCTGTGAGCGGACCGCGAGCCTTCAGGCTCCCTCCACCTAAAGCGGCTGGAAAGGCTCGCGGTCCGTGGCCAGCCCCCGACGTGTCACCGCCCGAGCAGCACGTCCCTGGCGGCGTTGAGCGCCGAGGCGCGCTCGACAGAGCCGCCATGATCCGGATGGGCGCGTTTCATCTGCGCGCGATAAACGCGCTCGATCTCGCGTTTGGAGGCGTTGGCGCCGACGCCGAGGACCTGCCGGGCCTTGGCCTCCGCTGTCGTAGGGGCGCTTGCCGACGACGACGTTTCGCGGTGACCGAAGCCGCTTGCTGTCTCCGTCTCTGGCCCGCGGGCGCCGGAGCGGCGGCGGCTTCTCTGGGACTGCCCTGTTTTGGACGACGCGCCCCGTGGCTCCTCACGCGCTTCGACGAGGCCGAAGTCTTCCAAAGCTTCTCGCAGCCGATAGCCAATGTCGTGACCAAGCACGAGGAAAAATGCGACGAGCGCAGCAAGCGCTGCGCCGCGCTCAAGCAGAAAGACCAGAGGCGATAGCTGCGCGCTTCGCCCGTCCGCCGCCAAAGATGTAAGCAGATAGTCGAGCTTCTGCGGCGACACGCCGGGGAAGATCCACGTCGTCAGACCAAGCCCGACGACGCTCAATGCCCAAAAGGCGTTGGACCAGCCGCGCGGCCGGGGATTGGCGTAACCGCGCCGGCAGCCATAGGCGAAGGACATCAGCATGGCGAAAAGGCCGCCGAAGCTCTGGAACCCGGCGAGCGCCGCCAAAGCGCGCCGCTCCGCCGCGCTCGCGGCAGCCATCAGCGAAAAATAGCCCTGCTCCGCGTAACGGCGCATGTCTTCGTCGCTCGCGGGCAGCGCCGCCAGCTCGCCCGGCGCGGTCGCATGCAGCGCAAGGACTCCGAGCAGCGACAGGCAAGAGACCGCCAGCGCCGCGATCAGCGCCGGCGCCAGCATGCCCCGGCTCTCGCCTCTCTCGATTTCACGCCAAGGCGCGTCGAAGGGGTCGAAGCTGATGGCGCCCTCCCCTCGCTACGCCGCGACGCGCCGGCCGCGGTTCATCACCGCGAAAGGCGCGCCGCTCAGCAATATGTCGAGCGCAGCGAGGCTCTGATGCTTGCCATTGACCGACAGGCGCGGCAGCGCGTGTAAATAGTCGCGATGCTCGGGAAAGATCATTCCCGGCCGCGTGGTGACGGCGCTCTCGAAGCCGAGCTCCGTGGCAAGCGCGAATTCGCGCGCGCCGGCCGATGTGGGATCGCCGACCGGATAGCAGAAATGCTTGGGCGCAGCCCCCGTCTTCTGCTCGATGAAATCGCGGCTATCCGCCATCTCGCGCCGCGCTTCGGCCGCGTCGAGCTTTGCGAGACGCGCATGCGTGACCGAGTGCGCGCCGATCGTCGCGAGTTCGTGACGCGCAAGCGCCGCGATACCCGACCAATCGAGGCAAGCGTCAGCTGTGAGGACATGGGAGTCGACGCCCGCCTCTCCCGCAAGGCGAGCGACGACATCGAGCAGCTGCTCCTCTGCGCCGTCGCGGATCGCCCAATAGATATAGCTGAACGCCTCCCGCTTTTCCTGCGCCGTGGCGCAGGCGCGCACGATCCGCCGCCCGGCTACGACGACCTCGACCCGGGAAAGACGGCGCAGCGCCTCTTCCATCTCGAGCCACCAAAGCCGCGCCGTTTGGTCCGCGAATCCGCACGTCACATAAGCGGCGAAGGGCGCGCGCCGCCGCTCCAGCACCGGCAAGGCGTGCTCCACGAGATCGCGATAGCCATCGTCGAACGTGAGAACGACAAAGGGGCGCGCGGGAGCCTCGCGCCCGCGCAGCAGATCGAGCGCCGCGTCGAGCGAGAGGAGATCATAGCCTCGCGCGGCGAGATGGGTGAGCAAAGCGTCGAGGAATTGCGGCGTGATCTCGAGGCCGGCGTTGGGCGCGAAAGCCTCTCCCCGATCTGGCCGCACGCGATGAAACATCAGTATCGCGCCGAGGCCGCTGGTGAAGGGGGCGGCGAGTCGATGCACGCCGCTGGCCTTGAAAAGCTGCATCCCGGCTTCGATCGCAAGCTCCCGCCAGGTCGCCATGAAACCCTCAATCGACATAAGAAAGCCTTCATAGCTTTAGGGCCAAGTTTCTAACGATGTGTTATGCGCCTTGTGGCGATTATCTTGGTCGGCGCACGCCCTCGGTGGCGCGCTTCTTGGCGGCGAGTTTTCATGAGACGCATGGTTACGGAGTTGGAAACCATTCAATGCGCGCCCGAGAATAGGCGCGCAAGCGCCGCCGGCTCCATCACCATCGACGTCTTCGCCACTTTGGAGGAAGCGCGCGGGGACTGGGCCGCACTCTCAGAAAAAGCGACTGCCAGCCCCTATCAAACCTATCTCTTCCTCTCCGCCTGGCGCGAGACGATGGGCCGGGCGGATGGCGCGCGGCCGTTCGTCATCGTCGCGCGCAACGCGGCCGGGCGGCCGCTCGCGCTCCTGCCCTTGTGCGTCGAGCGTCATGCGGGGCTCGACATCGCGCTTTTCCTCGGCGGGCGCGAAAGCAATTTCAATCTGCCGCTGCTCGACCCGGCCGCCGGCGTCACGGAGACGGACTTGCGCGGATTGCTTCAGGAAGCCGCGCGGCGGGCGCCCACCCGGCCAGATCTCATCTATCTGCGCAATCAACCGCGACGCTTCGAAGGGGTGAATAATCCCCTTGCCTTTCGAACAGCCAGGCCGAGCGCCAGCTTCGCCTATAGCGCGACGCTTCCGGCGACAATCGGAGAGCTGACCGCGCGCCTTTCAAAGGATACGCGCAAGAAATTACGAAGGAAGGAGATGCGTCTCGCGGAGCGCAGCCCTCTTTGCTACGAGCATTGCGTGACTGGCGCGCGCGCCGAGAAAATCATCGACGCGCTGATCGCGCAAAAATCCGTGCGCTTTTCCGACATTGGCGCAGAAGGCTCGCTCGATATGGGGCGCGTGCGCGCGCTGCTTACGCGCCTTTCCGCCGGGGCCGGCGAAGGCGCCATAGAATTTCATGCGTTGAGCGTCGGCGAGCGCATTGTCGCGACCTATGCGGGGATCGTGCGCCGCGGCCGCTTCTCCGCCATGCTCAATTCCTTCGACATGGACGCAGACATCGCGCGCTCGTCGCCTGGAGAGCTGCTGCTGCACGCGCTGATGCGCAACCTTGTCGCGCGCGGCATGACGCATTTCGATCTCGGCGCCGGCGAAGCGCGCTACAAGAACGCCGTCTGCGACGAAACGATCGAGCTATGCGACGACGTCATCCCCCTCTCGACGAGAGGCGCCCTCGCCGCGCCGCTGTTCTCGGCGTTTCTCTGCCTCAAACGGTACGTCAAGCAGAACCCGAAGCTCACGCGGCTCTACCGCAGAGCGCGCAGCTGCCTGTCCTAAGGAAAGTCCGTCAATGCGAGTGAAGCGAAGCAATCCAGAGCCGCGATCGCCGCCCTGGATTGCTTCGTCGCTTACGCTCCTCGCAATGACGGATGCCTTACCGGACCGCCGCGCTGTAGAGAACGTTCGTGGTGATCGCCTCGCATTGCCCCAACAGCGCAAGATTTCTCTCGCGAACCCGAGCCAATGTTGCGGCGTCGAGCTGGGCGAGCGTCCCGCGATAGCCGCTTCCCATGGCGATCAGCCACCAATCATCGGGGGAGCTGATGGCATGGCTCCCGGGTTCCGCAACAATCTCCGCCTCGGCAATCCCGGCTTCGGCAAGCATCTCGCGCAGGCCTGTAGGCGTCGAAATCCGCTCCCACGGGTTGAAGCCCCTCAGAAGATCCGGGCGTTCGTCGCGGATGGCTTCCCAGAAGGCCGAGTTGGCAGGCTCGAACAGGTCGGGTCCCCATGTGGTGATGGCCAAGCGCCCGTTTGGGCGCACCATGCGCCAAAGCTCTTTCGTGGCCGCGACCATGTCGGGCACAAAGAAAATCCCAAAGACGCAGACGACGACATCGAAGCTCGCGTCGGGATAGCCAAGCGACAGCATGTCCGCCGCCTTGAATTCGATATTGCCGAGGCCTTTCTCGCGGGCCTTCGCCTCCCCCAAGGCGACGAGCCGTTCGGCGAGATCGACCGCGACGACTTTCCCTTCGGGCCCAACGGCTTCAGCAACGGGCAGCGCCGAGCCGCCGCTCCCGCAGCAAACGTCCAGGACGGTTTCGCCCATCCGCAACCCGAGACGCTCGACCGTGCGTCGCCCGAAGCGGTGCCAGAAAGAGCTGACAGGGTGGTCGAAATAATCGGCCGCCGCATTGTAAGCCGTGGCGGCTTTGGCTTTCGCCGCTTCCAACTCGGTCATTTTCATAGGTCCGCTTCTCAAGCGGCAAGGTCGTCCGCGCTCGCGGCGTCTTCGAGAAGATGCGCATCTGCGCCTTCTTCCGCCAGCGTCGCGCGCAGGGCTTCCGCGGCAGCGTCCCCGCCGAGCACGAAGGCGAGGTCGACATGCCACGCAAGGTCGAGCGCCTGCGCCGCCGACGCCGCAAACACCACGAAGTCATAAGTATGCGCGACCGCGGCGACAAAGAGGGAAAGATCGCGTCGCTCCGCGCTTTCCGCGAGGCCACCCGGCATCACATGCAGGCGCGAGCAGATGTCGCGGTGGATCGCCTCGGCGAAATCCGCTTCGCCCGCCAGCAGGTCCGACAGGCCTTTCGGCGTGCGGCCGGGCGAATGCACCAGCGCCTCCAAGCTCCTCACGCCCGCATCGGCCGCCACCAGCAGCGTGCGTCCGCGCCGCGCGAGACTGCGGCTCAAAGCAATCGCCGTCTCGATCGGCTTGCCGCCTTTCTCACAGGGCGTCACCAGCACCTTCACGCAGGAACTCACGGCGCGCGCGCTCTCGATCCGGCGCAAGGCGTCGGCGTCGTCCCGCCCCGGGTCTTTGTCGATGATTTCCGCAGGCGCGGCTTCGAGCGCAGGAGCCAGTTCGACCTGCGCCGCCGCCGTCGCACCGGCAGGCGCTTGCGCCGCCACTTTCGTGGCCGCTCCTGCCGCCGCAATGCCGGACGACGACGCCCGCGCGCGGCCGCTCAGCAATTCCCCGCCGACGACCGCGCCCATGGAAAGGATCAGAGTGGCGAGCACAGCGAAGGCCGTGATCGGAATTTTCTTTGGGAAGGAGGGAAGCTGCGGGGCCAGGGCGCGCTGGATGATGCGGGCGTCGGCGGGCGTCGCCTTCACGCGTTCGCGCGCCAAGGCCTCTTGATATTTGGCGGTCTCCGCCTCGAGCTGGTCCTTGAGAAGCCGCGCCGCGCGTTCGAGATCGCGCAGCTTCACTTCCTCCGAGCCGGCGGCGCCGGCGACGCGTTTTTGGTCTTCGAGGGCGCGGGTCAGATTTTCAACGCGATTCGAAGCGATGCGGGCGTCGTTTTCGAGCGTGTGCGCGGTGCGCTCGGCGGCTGCGCGCCATTGCATATCGAGATCGGTTAGCTGCGCAGTCAGCTCCTTGATGCGCGGATGCTGCGGCAGCAGCGTGCGCGACTCAAGCGCAAGCTGCGCGCGCAAGGAGACGCGCTGCTCGAAAATCCGGCGCATGACCTCATTATTGGCGACGTCCGGAATTTCGCCGATGCGGTTCTGACGCAGCATGTCGCGCAGAAGATTGGCTTTCGCCTGCGCATCCGCCTGCGCGCCGCGCGCGATGGAGAGCTGGTTGTTCAGCTCGCCGAGCTGCTGCGTCGAAATGACCGTATTGTTCGAGCCGACGAGAAGACCCGTTTTGGCGCGGTAATCCTCGACCTTGGCTTCAGCCTCGGCGACGCGCGTATGCAGGTCCGAGACGAGCGTGGCGAGCGACTGAGCAGCCGAGCGCGCGATATCGCGCTTGGCTTCCTGCTGCATCTCGATATAGGCGTCGGCGACGGCGTTGGCGCCGCTCGCCGCGAGATCGGGATCGCGGGAAGAGAATTCGATCGACAGGACGCGCGTCTTCGTCGGCGAGAGCACACCGAGCTTCTCGCCGAATTTTTCCAAAATGCGATCCTCGGGCGACATGCGCGTGGGATCGCGCGCGATGCCGAGCAGGACCATCACGCGGGTGAGGGCTCCCACGCCATTGGCGAGCGGATCGAACTCCGAATTTCCCTGGAGATGGAGCTGTTTGATGACCCGGCGCGCAAGATCGCGCGAGGTGAGCAGCTGAATCTGGCTCTGAACGTTTTCGGCGTCGGGCTCGCTGGCGGAAACGCGCTCGCCCTTATCGACGCGTGTGAAAAAGCTGTCCTGGTTTTCGAGAAGCACTCTCGCGTCGGCCGTGTAGCGCGGCTTCACCATATTGACGAAGATGAGCGCCCCGACGAATGCGACGAGGGTCGGGCCGAAAACCCACCAGCGCTTTTTGGCCAGCACGCGGCCGATCCGTGACAGATCTATCTCGCCGGTCGTGGCCTCTGTCTCTAATGGAACAGCCGAACGCATCGCTTACTCCGAGGGTAAAGCGTCCCCGTGATACGAAATTATGGTTGAGGCCGGGTAAACGCCCCGGTTCGGGCGGGTCAAAGTTTTTTTAACCATGAAGCAATAAAACGTAGCCGTCGCGCTGCGGCGGTCATTTGATTTGTTTAAAGGCACGGAACGGAAATGGCGAAGACAGTCGCCTCAAAGAGGGCCGCGCGCAACGCGCTTACCCTAGCGATGGCAATGATGACGAGCGCTTTCCTGTCGTCCTGCGCAGCGCCCGGCGATTATCGGCCGGAGCTCTTCGCCGCCACCGCCAATGCGCCCTATACGCTGGCCGCCGGCGACAGGTTGCGGATCATCGTCTTTGGCCAGGACTCGCTTTCCAACAATTATGCGGTCGATGGCGCAGGGCGCATCGCCATGCCGCTCATCGGCTCGGTGCCGGTGCAAGGACGCACCGTGCCCGATGTCGAGCGCGAGATCGCAGCGCGGCTGCGCAATGGCTTCATCCGCGAGCCGCGCGTCTCAGTGGAGGTGGAAGCTTTCCGGCCTTTCTTCGTGCTGGGAGAAGTGACGAACGCCGGTCAATTTCCCTATGTCGAGGCAATGACCGCGCGCACGGCCGTCGCCATCGCCGGCGGCTTCGGACCACGCGGTTATCAAGGCGCCGTGGATGTCACGCGCGTTATCGACGGCTATCCCGTCACCGGGCGCGTGCCGCTCGATACGCCTATCCGGCCTGGCGACACGGTTACTGTGAGAGAACGAATTTTCTAGATGGAAGGGCGGTTGTGGCCCATTGCAATAAAGCTGAGGATGGACACGAGGCCCTGCGCGTCCTGCATGTGATGCGCTCGCCGGTCGGCGGCCTGTTCAGGCATGTCGTCGACCTCGCACGCGCACAGACGCAAGACGGCCATAGCGTGGGCGTCGTCGCGGATTCGCTGACGGGCGGCGACGCGGCGGCGCGCGCCCTCGAAGAGCTTTCTCCCCATCTCGCCCTTGGAATAACCCGCTTTCCCATGCGGCGTTTGCCCCACCCGGGCGATTTCGTGGCGGGCTGGCGCGTTGCGCGCCTGATCCAGCGCCTTTCGCCGGATATTGTCCACGGGCATGGCGCCAAAGGCGGGCTCTATGCGCGCCTCCCCGCCTTGGCGCCGCTGTTTCCCAAGCCGGCGCGACCGTTGGCGCGGGTTTACACGCCGCACGGCGGAAGCCTTCATTTCCGGACGAACACGCTTTCCGGACAAGTTTTCTTTACCGCCGAGCGCATAATGGGCCGCGTGACGGATTTGATGCCCTTCGAAAGCGACTTTGCGCGGCGCCGCTTCAACGAAGCGGTCGAGCCGCCACGGGCGCTGACGCCCGTCGTCCACAACGGCCTCGCGCCGGGGGAATTCGAGCCGGCGCCGCCCGTGGCGGACGCTGCGGATTTTCTCTTCGTCGGCGAGATCCGCGCAGCCAAGGGCGTGGAAGAATTGCTTTTCGCCCTTCGCGCTTTGCCCGATCAATTCAGCCTTGCGCTCGTAGGCTCCGGGCCGGACGAGGCGGCCTTTCGCGATTTGGCCGACCGCATCGGCCTCACGCCGCGCGTCCGCTTCCTCGATCGCATGCCCACACGCGATGCGCTGCGTCAGGGCCGCATTCTGGTTGTGCCGAGCCGCGCCGAGTCCCTGCCTTACATCGTGCTGGAAGCGCTCGCGGCGAGAATGCCCGTCGTTGCGACGAATGTTGGCGGCGTGCCAGAGATATATGGGGATGAGGCGCATCGCCTCGTTCCTCCCAATGACGCGCCTGCGCTCGCCGCCGCCATGCGCGACATGCTCGAGACGCCGCCCGAGGCGCGCCAGGCGCTCGCCGATCGCATGGCGCATTTCGTTCGCTCTCGTTTCACCATTGCGGCCATGAACGAAGGCGTCCTGCGCGGCTATCGCGACGCCCTTGTCTCTGCGCGTGCGCGCTCCTTGCCTGGCGCGGCGTCGTAACCGGGGAGAGACGGAAAAATGTGCGCTTTTGCCACCGGCGACATGAAGGGCGCGCCGCCTCAAAAAGATCCCGCCGAAAAGGGAACGAGCGAGAAAGCATCGTTGAACCCGACGCTGGCGGAAATCGCCGGCAATAGCGCCCCGGGAAAGGCCTATTCGCCGATTGTGCTCGCCGGGAGCGTGCGGCTCGTCGAGTTCGTCATGCTCCTCGCCGCCGGCGTTCTGGTTCACGAGCTGCACGTCGCGCCGAACTGGGGAAGGTCGCTCGACTATTACCTCGTCATGCCGGCCATGGCGCTGGCAGCAATTGCGGTCATGCAGTCTTTGGAGCTTTACACGCCCGCCTCCTTCCGTGCGCCGACGCGTGACGGAATGAAAGCAGCGGCCGCCTGGTCCCTCGTCTTCATCGTCGCTCTCATTGTCCTATTCTTCTTCAGGCTCGACGATTCTTTCTCGCGCGTCTGGCTCCTTGGCTGGTATGCGACGGGCCTCGCGCTGCTCGCGGGCGAGCGGCTGGCGCTCTCTGTCATCGTTCGCGCCCTCACCCGCCAGGGCAAGCTCGAGCGCCGCACCGTGATCGTCGGCGGCGGCGAATTGGCCGATCCCGTGCTGCGGGCGCTTGCGGCGCAAGATAACGGCGATCTTCGCATTCTCGGCCTCTTCGACGATCGCGCCGACGAGCGTTCGCCCGACGTCGTCGCCGGCTATCCGAAACTCGGCAATATCGTCGATCTGGTGGAGTTCGCGCGTCACACGCGCGTCGACCTCATCATCTTCACCCTGCCGATCACGGCCGAGGATCGCATTCTGGAGATGCTGCGTAAGCTCTGGGTGCTGCCGATCGACATCCGGCTGGCGGCGCATACGAACAAGCTGCGGTTCCGTCCGCGCTCTTACTCCTACATCGGCAGCGTGCCGGTGATCGACATTTTCGACAAGCCGATCGCGGATTGGGACGTGGTCGTCAAAAATATCTTCGACAGGGTCGTCGGCGCCCTCTGCCTGATCCTCGCCTCGCCGATCATGGCGCTCATCGCTATCGCGGTGAAGCTCGACTCGCCCGGGCCGGTCCTGTTCAAGCAACTGCGCCACGGCTTCAACAACGAGAATATCGAGGTCTACAAGTTCCGCTCGATGTACGTCGACAAGCTCGACCACTCGGCGGCGAAGCAGGTGACCCGCAACGACCCGCGCGTCACGCGCGTCGGCCGCTTCATCCGCAAGACCTCGCTCGATGAATTGCCGCAGCTCTTCAACGTGGTCTTCAAAGGCAATCTATCGCTTGTCGGCCCCCGTCCGCATGCGATCATCGCACGCGCCGCCGAGCACGTTTACGAAGAAGTCGTCGATGGTTACTTCGCCCGTCATCGCGTCAAACCGGGCATCACCGGCTGGGCGCAGATCAACGGATGGCGCGGCGAAACCGACACGCCGGAGAAGATCCAGAAACGCGTCGAATGCGACCTCTACTACATTGAGAACTGGTCCATACTGCTCGACGTCTATATTCTCGCCATGACGCCATTCGCGCTCATCAAGGCTGAAAACGCCTATTGAGCGCCAGCAGGAGAACCCGCGTGAACAAAGGCGCGATCATTGCGACTATCGCGGCGCTGCAGGGCGCAGCCGGCGTGTCTCTCGCCGCGGCGGCCGCGCATGTCGACGCCAATCCGCTGCTGACGACGGCGAGCCAGTTCCTGATGTTTCACGCCGGCGCCGGATTGGCGGTCTCGGCGTTGACGCGGGGCTCTCCGCTCTTTCCGCGCTTGCTGACGAGCGCCGCATTCGCCCTGCAGGCCGGCGTGACGCTGTTTTCCGCCGACCTGGCGGCGCGCGTCTATCTCGGAGGCAAGCTCTTCCCCTTCGCTGCGCCCACCGGCGGCTCGCTGACGATCATCGCCTGGCTTGCGCTCGCTCTCTGGGGCGCATTGCGAATCGGCCGCGCTGACTGCGACTGAAATGCAACAGTCGAGAAGCTTTTGTCAGCGGACAAGACGAGCGCTGGACTCGTGCGGTGATCGGCCGCACCATTCTTGCTTATGTCTGTCTCTGACGCGCCATACCCCAGATCCGGCGGCGCATCGAGCGATGCGACGCAACGCCCGAGCGACCCCTTGCTCGGGCGCAGGGTGCTGATTGTCGAAGACGATCCTTATATCTCGCTCGCTCTGGAAGAGACCCTGACGGACTTTGGCCTTGTCGTCGCCGGCTCGGCCCGCACCCTGTCCCAAGCCCTGCGTCTTGCGCTAGGCGCCGCCTTCGACATCGCCCTCCTGGACGTCAACATAGGGCCGGACCGGATCGACCCGGTCGCCGACGCAATTTCCGCGCGCCGAATTCCCTTCGTCTTTACGACCGGTTGTGGGCGCGCCGGCCTTCCGGAAAATCATCCCCTGCGGCCGATTATCGAGAAGCCTTTTTACGTCGAAGAGATCCTGCGGACCTTGCGAGAGCAGCTCGCCCACGCCCAAAATGACTGACTTCTCCCCTCCAGCGCTCCCCCGATTCGCGGGAGAGTGAGCCTGCCGCCTTCGTGAACAATCATAATCTCGGGTCGGCGCCACTTTGTCGCCGCGCTTGCCCGCGAGAAATCAAAAGAACAGCGAAGGAGAGAATGAGCGTGTCGTCGGATTGGGAAGGCGGTCCCAAGGAGGCGCCGCGCGCCAGAGGCAGATTCGCGCAGGTCGCGGTCAGCAAGCGAAATCTGCTGATCGCCGCGCTGGCAGCTCTTCTCAGCGTCTGCGTCGCGGCGGTCGCGATCGCGCCCTGGCTCTATTCTTCGACAGCCGCGCAATCGGCGATCGCCGTACAGATCCAAGACGCGACAGGCCTTTACATCCAGGCGCGCGGCACGCCGCGCCTCCTGTTCGCGCCTCGTCCGAGCGTTTCGATCGAAGGCGTCGCTTTCGCCGATCACAACGGCGCCCTCGTCATCCAGGCGGAAGAGCTTTTCGGCGGGCTGAAGCTGCTGCCCCTTCTCTCCGGCCGACTGGATGTCGACTCGATCACCTTGAAAAGGCCGCGCATAAAGGTCGATCTCGATCAGAAGCCGATCGATGCGCCCGGCGCCGCCGCGCGCGCCGCCGCCACCCAGCCGGCGAGCCCCGCCGCTCAAAAGGCCGATAATTTCCGCCTCGGCGTCCTCAATCTCGTCGATGGTTCGCTCCGGCTGAGACGAAACGGCAAGGACTATGCCGCTGACCGCATTTCGGCGACGCTCGACTGGCGCAAAGTCGGCGAGCCGGCGGCGCTGACGAGCGCCTTCGACTGGCGGGGCGAACGCCTGCAGCTCATTCTCTGGGTCGCGCGGCCCGGCATGCTCCTGCGCGGCGACCCCTCGGTCGCCACCGCCCGGCTCGACGGCGAAAGCCTAAGGCTCGAGGCGCAAGGGGTGGCGGAAGCGAACGCCAATGGCCGTTACTCCGGGCGCGTCGCCGGTTCGGCGACATCGGTGCGAGACGCATTGAGTCTCTTCGACCTCGACGCGCCCCTGCCCGGCCCGTTCGGGGACGCGCAGTTTTCCGCCCAGGCTGTGATCACGGCGCGAGAAGCGGCGCTGAAAGAGCTGCGCGTCCATGTCGACGGCAATGCTTTCGAGGGCGAGCTCACCCTGCGCGACGACGACGGCAAGCCAAGCCTCTCGGCTGCCCTGAAAAGCGATTTCGTGGCGCTGAAGCCGATGCTAGCCGACGCTCCTCCCTTGCTCGGGCCCGACGGGCAATGGAGCCGGGAGCCGCTCGATCCGCCCAATCTTTCCGGGGCCGACGTCGACCTCAACCTCACGGCCCGCCACGCTCGCTTGGGTCGGCTCACGATCGACGAGGCCCGCATCTTCCTCGCGCTGCGAGATGGTGTGCTCGATCTCTCCCTGGCTGAAGCTCAAGCCTATCGGGGCAGGCTGAAGGCGCACGCCACGTTCAAACCAGCCGACGGCGCGCTCGCCGTGCACGCCTCGGCGCAAACAACCGGCGTCGACGCCCGCGCGCTGCTCTGGGACGCATTCGGCACGCAGACGCTGGGCGGCGCTCTGGATTCATCGCTCACCCTCGACGCCTCGGGCGGCGCTGTATTCGATATGATGCACAGCCTGAACGGCAGGTTTTCGGCGGCCTTGAGCGACGGCGAAGTCACGGGGGTCGATTTCGAGCGCGCGCTTCGCCGCTTTGAGAAGCGTCCGCTCTCCAGCGCCCAGGCCGCCCGCTCGGGCAGCTCCGTGCTTCAAAGGGCAAGCGTGAGCCTGCTCATCGAGAATGGCGTTGGGGCGTTGAGCGACGGCGCAGCCTATGGCCCTGGTTTCGCCTTGCGGTTCGAAGGGAGCGCCAATCTGGCCGAGCGCATCCTGTCGTTGAAAGCCGCCGCCCAGGAAGCCGACGCCTTAGGCAAGCCGCGCGACAAAGGCCTGCAAATCGCTTTCGATCTCAATGGCGGATGGGACGAGCTGCGCCTCGCGCCCGATCCTCAGGCCTTCATTCGCCGCTCGGGCGCCGCGGCTCCTCTGCTGCCGGAGCCCCCGCCGGCGGAATAACTTAAGCCGCCTCCGTCTCACGCGGGGCGTGCTCGAGGAGCTCGGTCAGCGAGCTTGGAATATCGAGATAACGGAACCGACGCAACTCGAACCCGATCCCGACCAGGCCCCAGGGCGGCGTATAGGTCTGCCAGGGCCGGATTTCGCCCAGGACCACGACATAGCCGCCGTCGATAGCCGGCGCGATGCGCTCGACTGTGTATATCGCGCCACGCAGCAGGCCGCCGTCGCCATAGCGTCCGGGCCCGGCGTCGACGCAGACGACCTCCGTTCCGGGAGGGGTGTCCGGGCTGATCATCTTGCTTCCTCATCCCAAAGGCGCTCGCCGCACGCCGCGCCCTCATGCGGTGATATGGAGGGCGCGGCGGCTTCGGAAGCAAGACGCAAATCGTCAGCGCAGGCCACTCACCAGAATTTGAACAAGCCAAGCAGGCCTTTTTTCAACTTCTTACGATCGAGCGCCGCGAGTTCGTCATAGATTTTTCGGGCATCCGAGCGCAGCGCCAGCAATTCGTCGTCCGGGACGTCGAAATTAATGGCGGCGAGGCGTAGCTGACGACGCGCTTCGTCGAGCCGGGCCTGTGCGTCGGCAATCAGAGCATGCAACATTGTTCTCCCCTCTTCAGGTGAGCGCGGCCGATTTTTCGGCGCTTATTGCCCATCCGCGTGCATTTTAAGCGCAAATGGCGGAGATGAAAATGGACGCTGCTGCGCTGCGAAAAGAACGGGTTAATGAAGGCGGCGCGCCACGCTTCGCCATCGTCATGGCCGGGCTCGTCCCGGCCATCCACGCCGTGCAGCTGACCGAGGCGCGGGGGCGCGTGGCGGAGGAACTGGGAGCGCCACGAAAGCCTGCGAAAGCTCATCCATGGCGATCGCACCTCCAAGTGGACTGCGCCCCTCGGCGTGGATGGCCGGGACAAGCCCGGCCATGACGGTCCCCGAAAAGTGTGGGGTTCCCGCAGGGGCCAAAGCGCCAGAATTTGCTGATTTTTTGAGGTGGAGGCCTCGGAGGGAGGCAAACAAGCAAGCAATTTCAATTGCTTAATTCCAAGGTGCGGGGAAAATGCCGACATTGAATATAAACGGCATTTTTCGACGCCCCCCGCACCTAAGCAGGGCGATTCTGACCTCACGTGCGGCCACAGGCCCCTCCCGCTCCGAGCGCCATTTTCGTGTCAGCTCTGCGACCGGTTGACTGTTTAATCCGGCATTTCGCCTACAATTGCGCCCCGCAAAGAAGCAGCCCGGTTATCCGGTATTAGGTAGCAAACACACCTAGTAAAATTAAAGCAAAGGTAGTGTCCTAATTTGAAGCGTCGTCCTCAAATTTCCTCAACCGTTCAATCAGGCTGCCAAGCTCGGCCTGGCATAGCTCTAAATGGGTGCGTATCTCATTTCTCTCTGCCTCCCGAAGAGGATTTGAATAAAGCTCGCCCCAATCGATTTGGATTGACTCCCTGAGCGTATGGATATCCCGGAGGAGTTTCTCTATTTCGCTCATTTGGCTCCCCTACGCACCACCGCGATTGCGGCTTTCAGCGTGTCCTGCGGCGACCATACGCCGCTCAAATGCAATATTGCGAACATGCGCCGCATGTCGGTTCCTTCAATAGGATCCGACCACACATCGTCGCGGCTTGCTTTGGGGTTGCCTCTGGGTTGGAAACCTCAACCACGCCTTCCCACACGGCGCGGCGCTAGGTAGCAAGCAGGCCTAGCCCATTGCGTAAAATATAAGACACTGATTTACGTGCAGTTTCTATTCTGGAAAGTTATCCACATCCTGATGGTCGATCTCGCCGCACCGGCGCCCAAGGGGGCGGCGACGCACTGACTGGCAGGCCTGATGACGTCATCCGAGGATTAAGGATCGTTAGCTAAGCCTACCCGAGCGCCGTTGCCGCAGCCAGAAGGTCTGCCCCTAAGAAGCCAAGCGCGAACATCGCGCCGACGCCAATCGAAAGAATACGCCAGAAGGCCTGCTCTCGCGTCATGTGCGTGAGCCCTCGCGAAGTGGTGGAGCCCCACACCCCCATTTAGGATGACAGGCCATCAAATCGAGCGGCGCCTTGGAGGCGCGCGGACTGATGTTCTACCGCTGTGGATACGGCTTTCCGAGAGGACCGCCGATTGGCAGCACCGTAAACAGGGGCTCGGTAGCGGTGATCGATAAGAACTCGTTGGCGATCATCGTCCGTAACCGCTGTTTTCAGGCCACCTCTTTGAAGGCCGCGGCGGATTGTGCATAGGCCCAAGGCATCAGTTCGTCGAGCTTACTGGCGAGATGGCCGTTGACGATCTTAGAAAGAGCGTCAGCGATGTAGGCCAGCGGATCGACGCCATTGAGCTTGCAGGTCTCGATGAGCGAGGCGACGATCGCCCAGTTTTCGCCGCCTCCGTCCGAACCCGCGAAGAGAGCGTTTTTCCGATTGAGGGCGATGGGACGGATTGCACGTTCGACGACATTGGAGTCGATCTCGATGCGCCCGTCGTCGATGAAGCGTGTCAGGCCGTCCCAGCGCGAGAGCGCGTAGCGGATCGCCTCGGCGAGCTTGGTCTTCTGGCTGATCAGCGCGAGTTTTTCACGCAGCCATGGCTCGAGCGCGTCGAGGATGGGGCGGGATTTCTCCTGCCGCGCGTCCCGACGTTTGCCGGCGCTTTGGCCGCGGATGTCGCTCTCGATGGCGTAGAGTTCGCCGATGCGCGCCAGAGCCTCGCTGGCGATCGGCGCGGGACCTGCTGCGGCGAGTTCGTAGAAGCGCCGGCGGACGTGAGACCAGCAGAAGGCGAGCGACACGCTGTTCTTCTGCGTCAGCGCGCGATAGCCGGCGTAACCGTCGACCTGCACGACGCCCGTGAAGCCAGCAAGATGCGTGAGCGGCTGCTCGGACTTTCGGTTTTGCGCATAGACATAGACTGCGATTGGCGGATCGGCGCCGCCCCATGGCCGGTCGTCACGCGCATAAGCCCAAAGTTGGCCAGTCTTGGTACGCCCGCGCCCGGGGTCGAGCACCGGCGCCCTTGTCTCGTCAGCGAAGATTTTCGTCGACGATCTGATGTGTTCCAGAAGCCGCTCGTGCACGGGCCGCAAATGCCAGGCGGCGCGACCAACCCAGTCGGCGAGCGTCGAACGGTCGAGGGCGATCCCCTGCCGGGCGTAGATCTGTGCTTGGCGATAAAGCGGAAGATGATCGGCGTATTTGGAAACGAACACATGTGCGACTGTCACCTCCGTCGGCAAGCCGCCTTCGATCAGCCGCGCCGGGGCCGGCGCCTGCACGACCGCGCCCTCGCAGGCGCGACAAGCGTATTTGGGTCGACGCGTCACCAGCACGCGGAACTGCGCTGGCACGACGTCGAGCCGCTCAGAGACATCTTCGCCGATCTGGTGGAGCGCGCCCTTGCAGCAAGGACAGGCTTTATCCTCGATGTCGATGATGGTTTCGATGCGCGGGAGATGGGCAGGTAGCGCGCCACGGTTCGTGCGGCGCTTTCTGGCCGCCTTTTCACGTTCGGCGGCGGACTTGGCTTCCCCCTCCGCCGCGGCGCCCGCTTCCGTCTGCTCGACCTCTTCGAGCGCGAGCAGCATCTGGTCTTCGGGAAGGGTCTCGGCGCGCCGTCCAAAGCGATGGCGCTGCATCTCCTTGATGATCTGAACGAGACGCTCGTTGCGCGCCCGCTCGGCAAGCAGCATCGCCTTCAGTTCGTTTGGATCGTCGGGAAGCGTCTCGATCGCCTGCGCCATAGTCGCAGAAGACCATATTTTCCGCCGCCTTTCGACGTTCTTCGATGCCCTGATTCACTGTGTCGCGGCTTATCCCGGCAAGGTCGGCGCCGCCGTCTCTTTCGCCGCGCGCACGCGGCGAAAGTCGAGCCCCTCCAGCAGCGCCGAAAACTGCGCCGCGGACAACCGCATCACCCCGTCTTCGATCTTCGGCCAGCGGAACTCGCCATCTTCCAGCCGCTTGGCAAAGAGACAGACGCCCGTGCCGTCCCAGAACACCAGTTTGATGCGATCAGCCCTTTTCGCGCGGAACACATAAACAGCGCCGTCAAAAGGATCTGCCTGCATCGTCTCTCGGACCAGCGCAGCCAAGCCCTCGGCGCCCTTTCGGAAGTCGACGGGCTTCGTCGCCACCATGACGCGGATCGCGCCTGTCGGCCCGATCATGAACTCGCCTTCAAGGCGTCGATAATCGCCGTGACCATGCCCATGGGCGCGTCACGCCAGATCCAGACGCTTGCACCGTCAATTGCGAGCTCAATCACGTGCGGGCGAGCAACCGGTCTGCTCTCCGACCCCAGAGCGACGGGCGCTTCCTCTCGTCGCTCGACAACAACCGGCGCAAATGAAACAGCATCGAGTTCCGCTTGCCGTCGCGCCTTTCGTCGCCACGAAAACAATTGCTGCGGCGCCAGCCCATGCCGTCGCGCGACAACTGAAACTACCGCGCCAGGCGCAAGCGACTCTTCGACGGCTTGCGCCTTCTCCGCAACCGACCATCGTCGACGACGTTCGCCGCCGCCCGTGATCACTTCGATCCGGCGCACCGCTCCGCCATTAGGCTCAAGCGTAGGGTCAAGTCTGGACACAAGCCTTATCTCCAAATCAGGAGATCAGACTCGCTGCTTTCAGCATCGGTTGGAAGGTGGGACCGCAACAGCGCTTACCATCGTCCGATAAAAGAAACGCATTTTCTTCTCGTAAGGGTCGAACATCGACCAGCCAACCATCCCGGTGTCTGGCCTCCATCCGCCTGTCGGATAGTGATGGTTGTCCCTGAAGCCGGGCGCGCTCTTGATCATATGCTTAGCCAAAGGCATACGCGCGATTTCCAGGTCTCGAAATAACGATTTCAGTGCGTCGAATTTTTCCGATTTCTGGTCCTTAAATGTTCTCAACACTTCGTAGAGGCCGAAAATCCACAGTTTCGAATGAGCGGAGCACTCGCAAATCAAAAAATCGCGTTCGTCCTTGGCAGAATTATTAGGTGCGAGAAAAGCGATACGCTTTTCCAGATCCAGCAAATGCCGTTCAGCATAGCCGAGGTCATACACGCTCAGAGGAATGGTCGGCGTTTCGTTGCTGCTCAGCCATACGGAGCTTCTAATCCATAGCTCTTGGCGGCGTGGGAAATCGAGGGGGCGCGCTTCCGTAATCCTCTGGCTCTTCGCCCGTGGCTATGCGCATGACTTTGACGGCGCGCGCGATGGCGTCGGCGGGCCGCTTCTCGCCTTTAGGGCCAATTGGCACTTTCCCCCTCCTTAAGTTTGGAGAGAACCATATCAGGGGACTCGTTAACTCGGACTAGTCCATTCTCGCCGACGCCGGCTAAGAACCATATCTCTGATCCATCTTCTACGGACCAAACAGAACTAGCTTTTGATAGGTTCACGTAAACCGTTTCTCCCGGTTTCCCCTGCGGCGTTAGCTTGACCCACTCTGAAGCCACCATCCCCTCCCGCTTTCAGCTAATCATATCAGGGAGATTGGCGTGGCGCGAGCCGGAGTCAACCCCGCCAAATTTCAAACTGAGACACTACCCGTTGTTCGGCAGCATCGTCACCGGGATATCGTTGGCCTCGGCGCGCCTCACCGTCTGAAAGCCGATATTCGCGCGTTTCCCGCCCTCTCTTGAGGCGGCCGAATAGGGATCAGACCCCGCCCGAAGCTCACGGGGCAGCCGCCGGGTCTAGCGGTCGTCAGAGGGCCACCTTGGCGGGGCGGTCTTGGAGCTTCATTCCGTCCGCTCGATCACAACGCCCGAAAGCGTCGCTCGCTATCAACCCTTTGAACACTTTTCGGTTCGCGGCTGCGGCAGCAATTTTCCGCGGGCTTTCCCCGCCCATCCAGCTTGTCGCCCAATCTAGTGGTCGAAATCTAACGCTTGGTTCCCGCTGGCGGCGGATTTTGCCTTGCGTCTGTTGCCGTTTGTGTCGCAACCCCGCATCCGAAATCTCATCCAAGAGGGATCAGGCGCGAGACGGTTCGCGTTGGAACCAAATCAATGAAGGGAATCGCCAGAGGGGTTACAATGCAAAAGATCGATATTTTCTTGCGCCGTGTGATCACGAATAACGCCTTGGCCTTCGTTTCCATTTCGATTGTAGCAATTCTTTGCAACGTTATCGCTTTTTGGATTCCTCTATACATTGGCGTATTAGACAGACAGCTGGGAGCATTTTGGATTTTGATGTTCATCCCGTTGATCTTGCTTGGCACGCCTACGGTTTACGCGGTGTATATTTTTACGTCATTTGAATTCAGGAAGAATAACTCTACCGCATTAAATGCGCTAGCTGCAGTCATTTTCGCATTCCTAGGGTCAGCGTTTCTGTTGTGGCTGTCGCTCGCGTTGGCGTTTCGAAACCTTTAAACGAGATAGGCCCTTACCGACGATGCGAATCCCGAAAAGGACTCTATCGTCAGATTTTATCTACTAGGGAGCAAGGCCTTGCCTTCCCCGAATCGCTCGCGTAGCTTCCCCGCAATGGCGTCGTGGCGCGGCGCCAAAGAGAAACACCCCGACCGTGGATGTAACGGCGGGCGTTTTTCTTATAATGTTAACTCTTCTGTGGATCGTCTTTTTGAGCGATAGCGCAATATTCGGCTTTCCACGGCAACGTGTCGAAATCCGGCTCATAGCCCTTGTCTCGATACTCTTGCTCAGGAATGTCTATCCCGATCCTGCCAATTTCGACGAGAGCGGTATTTGGTTGACCGCGCTCGCCTGACGTCCGGTAACGTCCCTGCGGTTTTTCTGGCATAGCTCATCCTCCCGCTTTCCTTAGGTAGCGCGTTCGATGCCGAGGCTGCGTCGGCCTACCGTAAATACGCCCTCTGGGGTGTTTTTTCCCGGGAACGACCTATTTCCCATTGATCGCCTTCATCAAGCCCCCAGAGGCCCGCCTGGCAGACGCGAAGCGTCGCGCCAGAGCTGCTGAAATTCGGGCCGGCAGGCATGACTGCGATATAAAGAGCGACCGTCTTCCAATGTGGCCAGCGACGGTGAAAGGAGGTCGCCCATGAAGCTATTCACTTGGCTTCTTACGACCAACCCCGGAAAACCCATAGGGTAAAAACCAGAGGTCGCCGGGCTTTCGACAGGGAGAGCGAATGACCAACAATATCTGGCAATAACGGCGGGCTCTGCAGTCAGCCGCCACGGTTTGAATCCGCAGGGAAATTGCGAGTAGCCCCTGTCCCCCCTGCCTCACTTCGCAGAGCCTCTGTACGAAGACGAAGTCAGCAATGCGCCATAAGCGGTCCACCGAGGCCAACCGTCGACGGAACGGCTGGCCTCTTTTTCAGCGCCTCGAGATCGGTCTTTCGCCTCTCAAAATTTTGCGGCTAGGCCCTGGGGCTGATCGAGGACCGTCAAAGGGCCCGATAACGTCAGTCGGACCGCGGGCGGATCCTGAGGTTTGAAGTAACGATCCATGATGCCGTTGCTGCCCCCCGCATAACCCGGGAAGAGGAAATAGTCTTGCCGGGCGAAAGCGCCGTAACCATAGTCGATCGCGCTCGACCGGTTATTGGTGATGTTGAAGGCGTCGACCTGCAGTTTCCAGCCATTCTCGAGCCGATAGCCGACCCGGGCGTTGACCGTCGCCATGGCGGAGGATTTGATCTGTCCGTCCTCGGTCAGTGGGCGCGAGCCGAAATAGCGGTAATAAAGACCGCCGAACCAACCCGTTTTTTCGCCGAGATCAATGCCGCTCTTCGCCACCCACACGGGCGCCAGCATCAGATAATTGCCGGGGGCATTGCCGGGAATGTTGAAGGGAAAGAGCGGATCGCCCGCGCCGGTGGTCACGAGCTGCAAATAGGCGGCCTGCTGAGGCGCGTCCGAACCGCGGAAACGCGCATGGGTGCCGGTCACTTCCGCATAGGCGTTGATCCAGGTGGTCGGCGCATAATTGCCCGTCCATTCGAAGCCGAGCCGACGCCCAGGGCGTCCGTAGCCCGTTACGCCGGCGTCGCCGTTGAAGACGTTCTCGGCGTCGAAATCCTGCCAGAAGAGCGAGAGCGTCGTATCCAGACCGGGGAAGGGCTTGGCCCGAACGCCGGCCTCGGCGCCGCGCGTTTTCGTCAGGAGCTGGTTGTTGGGCCCATAGGCTCCGGCGGCGGGGTCCCAATGGGCGACCGAGCCGCGAAGATCCTCTTCGCGAAAGCCTTCGCCGAAGTTCAGGAAGAACTCGGAATGGGCGATGTCCTGGAAGGGGCCGAACACGGCGCCCGCCTTCGGGCTCGTGAACCACCGGCCGAGCTGGCCGTCATTCGCCGTGCCGAGAATGAAGGGCGTTCCCGTGAACCATCCCGGCGCCAGGGCCGGGTTCAGCACGGAGTTCACCGAGCCATGCACGTAATCGAGACGGAAGCCCCCCGTCGTGCGGAACCAGGGCGTCCAATAGACGGTCGTGTCGGTCCAGAGGCCGTGCGAGAAGTTCTTCAGATAGTCGTTTCTGACTTCGTCATATTGCTGGCGGAAGAAGGAATCGCCTGAGCCGTTGCGGATCTCGTCGTAGCGCGACTGAAAGCCCACGCGCGTCTCGACGGGTTTCGACGCAAAGCTGTAATTCCAGCCATGCAGCGCATTGATCCCATACATCGACCGTCGGTCGAACTGATGCACCTGGTCGTTCAACGGCAGCGGATTGGTGAGATTATAGGTGAAGTCGTCATAGAGATTGGTGGTGGTGCGGATCAGATAGCCCTCGAAGCGCGAGAAATCCGTCTTGTTCGTCTCGCTCCAACGCATCGAGAGGCTGTAGCGCGTGGCGTTGCCGCCGTCGCTCGGGTCCTGCGTGCCCCAGCGCGACATCAGCCCCATGGCCACGTCGTGCATGGGAATCTGGTCGGTCGCGAACCAGTGGTTGGAATAGGCCATGGCGGTGACGGCGAGGCCGTTCGTCTCCGTGCCCATGCTCCAGCGCGCCACGCCATTGATCTTGCGCTGCTCGTCCGGGCGCTCCCAGGGGCCGTTATAATTGTTGAGCTCGAGCGCCATCAGCAGATCGCCGCCGCCGACGGCGTAGGATTTCACGCCGAGCAAGCGCCCATAGCCGAAGCTGCCGCCCGTCGCCGTGACAAAGCCCTTCGGCGCGGAATTGAGATATTGCATGTGGATGGCGCCGACGGAGGAGAACTGCCCTTCGTCCGCGAAATAAGGTCCCTTGCGCACGTCCACCGAGCTGAACAGCTCCGGGATGATGAAATTGGCGTCCGCATAGCCGTTGCTGTGAACGTGCGAGGCCTGGTTGATCGGCATGCCGTCGATCGTGAGCCCGATGTCATAACCGTGATCGAGCGCGAATCCGCGCAAGAAATACTGGTTGGCTTTGCCCGCGCCGCTGTGCTGCGACACGATAAGGCCCGGGACGATCTCGAGCGCCTGTCCTGGTTGCTCATAGGAGCGCGACGTCACCTGGTTGCCGGTAAAGCTCCGTGTGCTGGAGGACGTGACTGGGGCATTGCGATAGGAGGATTTTGGATCGACATTTTCTCCCGCTGCGGCGAGACCCGCCTCGGTCGTCGGCGTGGAAATGGTTGGAGCCGATGTGCGGGCTCGGGCGACTGCGCGGCCGGTCCAAGTTGCATTTCCGCGCTGGGTCTGACGCGCTTTGGCTCCGCCAACGTCGATGGTGGGCAGAGTATGCATCGCAAAGGCGGTCGGCGATGCGAGCACGAACGACAGCACAAATAGGCTGATGCGGTTGGCGTGTTGCTTTAACATGATGCAATCTCATGGAGCGCCGTCGCGGCGCGATCGGCAACGCTGCGAGCCGCATTGAGACGACCGCCGCAAACGCTGCCAATTGAGTGGGAACGCGGTAATTAAACGAGCGAGCCGGTAGGCTTCACGCGTCATCAGACTCGAACGCTCGGTGGCGGCGCGCGAGCGCGAGTAGTGCGCCCTTCAGCCTCACGCGACCGACTTGGCGTTTCGATGATCGCTGGCAGTCTTTCAGGTTCCCGTCGCAGGAAGCTGGAAACGGCCTTGCCCGGCAGTAGCGCAAAATCTTTGATGGATGTCTGGCAGATTGGGCATCCGTCCACGCAATCGTGATTGCCCGGAGCCGGCGCACCATTGGACAAATAGCAATGCTGGAGATGTCCCCAGGTCGCCGACGAGGAGAAATGGAACGCAATTTTGGCGTAACCGCCGCTCAGAGTGAGCAGTAGGATCAGATTGATCGTTAAAATGTGTCGAAAAAGCGTTGTCATCTGCTTCCTGGCGCGGGTGGCCATGGGCATATATCCTAGACGCGAGCAACACTGTTGGGCGAAGCAAAAACGTCTCTGTCAAGCTAGTTTTTCGGAGGCTGTTGCAGAGTTGCTACAATTCAACTGGCTAAAGAACATTTGACAGGCGCTTTTTACTAATTCGTTTCCGTTCATTTGCTGGATTGTTTCTCAGACTCCTCCGAATGAAACGAAGGCCTCCGCTACATTCATGTCCGAATGGCTGAAATGCCGAAGTCTGCAAAGGGTCTGTAGAGGCCTTTCGCGAGGGACTGCTTTGCGCCATTAGCTGACTTCGTCGCTCGCCCCGATCGCCAAGATCGTAGCGGCTCGTTGTCCCAGTTCTGCCCGGGCGCAGGCTTAAGCGTCGGGGCCTCTCGGATCACAAAGAGCAATCGCCGCCCACCATTGAGAGGGGCAGATTTATAGCGCAGCGACAAAAGCATTTTCGGACCACAAATAGATTTGGCCCTGCCGGCTCCTGTAAGAGCATGATATGGTTTAGCACATGCCGTCATTCGTGGGGGCCGTGTTCCCATTTGGGAAATCAACTCGAAAGGCCATGTTTGATCTCTCGGTTCCTCCATCTCGCCATTGGTTACTGGCAAGGAAAGTCACGGACCGCCGCATGGGCTATATCGATCGGATTTCTGATATGCCTTGTTGTGAATACATACATGGCCTTGGCGATCAATCGCTGGAGTAAGGGCTTTTTTGACGCGCTTTCGTCGCATGGCGTCGAAGAAATCTTTCAAAGCATGAATAGACTTGCGCTTTTGGCCATCGGCACCGGCCTGGCCTCCATCGCAACGACGCAGTGCCGCATGCGCTTGCAGGTGGGTTGGCGGTTGTGGTTGACAGGCACGCTTCTCGAACGATGGTTGCAAAAAGGCAATCAGCGCGCCTGCGCGATTTCGCCCTCCATCGACAATCCGGAGGCGCGCATCGCCGACGACGGCCGCCTCGCCGTTGAATTGCTCGTCGATCTCGCCGGCGGTGTCGTCAATATCGTCTTGGTGTCGGCGGCTTTTATACTCGTGCTTTGGAATGTGGGCGGTTCATATACGCTCTTTGGAAACGTCGTGCCGGGGTATCTGGTTCTTGCCGTTGTCGTGTATTCGATGCTGACGTCGCTTGGAATGTGGGTTTTGGGTCGTCCGCTGGTCGCAAGCGTCGAGGAGAAGGCCGTTGCAGAAGGAAACTTCCGCTATGCACTCACGCGCGCCCGACATGAATTTGAAGCATCGACGATCATCGAGGACGAGGAGCGCCGGCGCGCGCTCGATGACTACCTAAAGCACCCGGTAAAAAAGACTTTGGCTCTCGCCGCAAATCCACAAGCCTCATCCGAAAAGGAGTGCGTCGCAGGCAATCCATTCGATCGCTTTCTTTATCACCTTGCAAATTCGTGGGGCCGCGTCATCCAGGGTCAGACAAAAGTTGTCTTTTTGACTCACGCGAACAATCTGCTTGCGCCAATCGTTCCGCTTATGCTGGGCGCTCCGAAATATCTTGCGGGCGATATGTCGCTCGGCGACCTGATGCAAGCGGCGGCGGCCTTTCTTCAGGTCCAGCTTTCGCTCAATTGGCTCGCCGACAACGCCCTGAGCATCGCAAACTGGTCAGCGTCGGCGCGTCGGGTGGCCGCTCTCGACCTCGCGATGGATGCGCAACCTATGGAACTGGAGAACGAGAGCCTACGGGAAAAGGAACACACAGCGTTTGGCGCCGAGCCCTAACAGCTCAATCCTGAGCGGACCGTCAAGGTCCGCTTTGGGTCTTGGTTGTGTGAAAACGGCACTGCGCCAGTCATCACAACGCTCAACCATAGCAGCGCGCTCCGGCGCCTGCGCTGGGGACTTAGAGCTGGCCTCGCAAATTCGGACGGTAGCTTGAGTGGATTTTCTGCCTGACAGCGGCGAGGATTCTCGCCGCGAATCAGGAGGATTCGATGACGAAGAGGAGCCGCCGGACGCATTCTCCGGCGTTCAAGGCGAAAGTAGCTTTGGCCGCGATCAAGGGGGAGAAGACTCTGGCCGAACTGGCGCAGCAGTTCGACGTGCATCCGAACCAGATCACGACGTGGAAGAGCCAGTTGCTCGAAGGTGCGGCGGGCGTGTTCGGGCAGGAGAAGGCGGAGCCGAAAGAGGCAGCCGTGGATTTGAAGTCGCTTCACGCCAAGATCGGCGAGCTGACCCTGGCCAATGATTTTTTAGAGGGCGCGCTCAGCAAAGCCGGCCTGCTGAGCGCAAAGCGATGATCGATCGCAGCCACGCCTTCCCGATCAAAGGGCAAGCAAAGATGCTCGGCCTCGCCCGCAGCACGGTCTATTACAAGCCTCGGCCGGTCTCGACCGAGGACCTCAAGCTGATGCGGCGTCTCGACGAACTGCATCTCGATTATCCCTTCGCCGGGGCGCGGATGCTTCGCGATCTCTTGCGGCGCGAGGGCGCCGTCATCGGTCGCCGGCACGTGGCGACGCTGATGAAGCGAATGGGGATCGAGGCGATCTACCGGCGGCCAAATACGAGCAAGCCGGCGCCGGGCCACAAGGTCTACCCGTATCTCCTGCGCGGCGTGACGATCGAGAGGCCGGATCATGTCTGGGCGATGGACATCAGCTACATCCCCATGCGGCGTGGCTTTGTCTATCTCGCGGCGGTCGTCGACGTGGCCAGCCGCCGCGTTCTGTCGCATCGCGTGTCGATCACGATGGAGGCGGCGTTCTGCGTCGAAGTGCTCGAAGAGGCGCTGGCGAAACATGGCAAGCCTGAGATTTTCAACACGGATCAGGGGAGCCAGTTCACCAGCCTCGACTTCACGAGCGTGCTGCTCGATGCGAACGTCGCCATCAGCATGGACGGCAAGGGCGCCTGGCGCGACAATGTCTTTGTCGAGCGGCTGTGGCGCAGCGTGAAATATGAGGAGGTCTATCTGCGCGCCTACGACAGCGTGTCCGAGGCGCGCGCGTCGATCGGGCGGTATTTGGCCTTTTACAACGAGCGGCGCCCGCATTCGTCGCTTGACGGGCGCACGCCAGACGAGGCCTACTTTGGCATCAAGGAGACGGCGATGCCGCATGATATCGCCTTTCGATTTATCGCACCTCTGGTCGGGCCTACGGCCCTCCCGGCGCCGCGATAAATCGAAGAACCCCGCGTTCAGCAAACCCCGGCAGAGATCCACTCAAAATCCGCGGGGAGCCGTCCAAGCGACCGGGGCCAGCTCTCTAGTTCACGCAACTTTGCTCGTGAAGGATAGCAGGCTTCTGCTCATGGGAAGTGACTTGGCTCGACTCGGCGCTAACGACAGCTTCTTGTGCGCGTCGCAGTAAATAGCCACCGATGAGCATACGCAACCGCAGAACCGAAATGTCTCCAAATGGTGCGAATCGCCGATTGGCCAACGGCACATGCCGTTACGAAGCTCCATGAATCTTACGGGAACCGAAGCCAAAAGGGGTTTCCAATTGTTGCTGTGTTCCTGGACGCCTATGAAACGACGACCAGCATCCTGCCGTGCTTGGATAATACCACCTGTGGCGTCGGGTTGGGGAATGATCCCCCTTGTTTTGGTCATTTCGATCCCGCAATCCTTTCTTTGGCCGAAGCGCAAATTTCAGCTTTACGGGCATTACAAATCAAAATTGAGGCGTGAAAGACCGGTTTGGGTCAAAAGAGGCCCTTCGGCAACCGAAGAGCGTGCGCGCGTTCTATTCGACGATCGCAATTGAGAGCCTAGACGCATTCGAGCCCCACCCTGCCCGTCCGTCGCAGCCGGATCTGACGGCGACAACGATACCCTTTATCAATCTCTTGTAGCTGTCCTTGCTACCTAATACCGGGCCTTCGTGTCGATCTGGCGCATCTCATCCCAGTCCCCAGGCGACAGCGCAGCCTGCAGCACTGTGTCCGCCTCCTCGAGGTAGCTCATCCACATCGGCCGTCCCTCGAACGTCGAGTCCTCCGGATTGCCAGCCTTCCGACAGAGCGCCCTAGCCGCTCGCTCCCGAGGCGATTTCAGCGACCGTTCCGATTCCCTACCTTCGACGGAAGTGCGCCGCCCTTTCATTGGACGCCCCCTAATAGCTCGAAAGCTCGATGAGGTGTAATTGCTTTCAAATACCAGAAATCCGGGCGGCCCGCTGGGCGCGGCTCGAGACAAGTGGCGGCACTACCGCCCCATCCCGCTCGCCCGATATTGCGCCCAATCTGGCCGAACGTCGCACGGCCGGCCGCCGCATGCTGTACAGCGCAATTTCCGCTTGAGCGACGGCAATTCAACCGAGCCAGGCAGCGCCGACACGTCGACGCTCTCTCGGCGACCGCAGGCGCATTTGACGGCCACGGCACATATGCCAAGGCTGCGCATATTCGTCAGGTCCATGGCAGGGCCTGTATAAGCGGGACGAAGGCGGCATTGGGCATAGAGTAGGCAGTCGGCGCCACGGAGGGAGATCGGCGCTGGCCTAAGATGATAGCGCCCGGTGGCAGCTGAAATCGAACCCTGGGCATACAGCTTGGGAAGCTGTCGTTCTACCACTGAACTACGCCCGCGTGGCCGGTGAACGGCTTGGTTTCTATAGCCTTCTGGACGATTTCATGCAAGGCGGGAGCAAGGCTATTTGGCGTAAACGCGAACAAACGAAACTCTTCTGGAGCACAAAGTCCCGTAAAATCCCCGTCGGCGTTCTGGCTCGTCTCGCCCCCGACCCTACCCCGCGGTGGCGCGCCCCTACCGCCCCTTCCGCTCGCGCGATACTGAGCCCAATCCTGGCCGAAGGTCGAGCTTTCCAGCTCTCCCAATTGACCTTTAATCTTGTGATCTTGGCGGCGGAGTTAGGAGCGCGCGAATGACTGAACACGCGATCGCCCTTGCCGGCCTAATTTTGGGGGCATGTCTCATCCTGCGCATCTTGTTGAGCGCTAGGCCTTAGGCGCCGGAATGAACCAATCGGCGACCACCAGCACTGGAAGTCGCGCGCCGTCGCGACACAATGCCACGTATTTATGACGGCTGGCGACGGCCAAAATATCTCCATCAAAATAATTACCTAGGCGAGGATGCAATGTTCGATAACGAGCACCGCGGGATCGCTTCGCGCCTTCTTGAATGCGCCCTGGAAGGGATTACGGGAATGAAACTGATCGAGTGCGTTAGGGAGAAATTTCCCCACGCAGCTTTGAGCACGATAAAAAGCGCAGCTTTCTTCGCAATTACTCGCCCTGACATAAACCCGGATGCCGTTCAGCCGATCTATGAATTTGGAATGATGTTGCGACAGAATCAGCCAAGCTAACTTCCTTCCAAAGTTGGAAGTTGAATCTAAGCAAACACCCCGCTTCTGGATCGGTTAGCCGCCTCCGCCGCCTGCAGCCTACGGTTCAGCCCTTCCTGACATGGCCGCATTACAAAAGTTGCATATTTCTGGTGACGCATCCTACCCTGGTCAGGGTACGGAATCGATAAATACGAGAGGATATAGCCATGGAACGTCGCGATTTTATTGCTACGCTCGGCGCGGTTGCCGCGGCTGCGTCGGTCTCTTCTGCATTCGCCGAAGATCAGAAACCCATCCACCACCATCACCCTGCGAAATACAAGGCCCTGTCCGACGCTGCCGCAAAATGCGTCCTGGACGGCAATAACTGCCTCCGTCACTGCTTCGGGATGCTGTCGATGAATGACACGAGCATGGCTGAGTGCACGAAGGCGACCTTCGACACGATTGCGGCTTGTGGCGCGCTGGAGAGCCTTTCGTCGGTCAATTCGGACTTCACCCCGGCAATGGCCAAGACTGTGGCGACCATCTGTGAGGCGTGCAAGAAGGAATGCGACAAATTCCCAGACGTCGCCGAATGCAACGCCATGGGCGCAGCTTGTAAGTCCTGCGCCGAGGAATGCCACAAGGTCGCGGCTTAACCCTCTCCAATTTAAAAAAACGCCCCGCCGCTACCTCTGCGGTCGGGGCGTTTCTCGCTCCGGGTTCCTGGCAGGGGCCGGAGCGAACGAATTCTCAGCGTCCGCTGCGCCGAAAACAAGGCCTATTCCGCCCGTGTCATGGCCCTCGTCTCCCGTTTGTTACTGCAACGTGAGGCATCGGGTTGCGCGAAGCGAGCGAATAAGCGGTGAGGCGCTTGAACGGCGTCGTCCTCGCATTTGAGTTCGCCCCGGACGGCCGCCTGCTTAATCACGAAGCGACCGCCGAGACGCCGCCCGGGATGACTGAGATGGCTGCGGCTGCACAGTTTTGTGCGTCTGTAACGACCAACTTCAACGCGCTTGCCGAAGCATTCTCCAAACTGAGCGGCATGCAGTGGATACCCCAACAGGGGTGGGCGTATTCCGGGGGTGAGTATACGATAGCCATCGGCTGCAATGGCTATCGCGGGGTTTTCATCAAGACCGAAAAGGCCGACTTCAACCAACTGTTTGAGCTGCTGGTTGCCAGCAAATAGCTGGCTTGCGATGAGCGCAGCGCGGGCTATGGATGGCGCAGCCGCGCGGATAGGTCCGGCCCGGCGATCGGCGCGCCATAGCGTCGATGAGGGTGCGGCGTTATTATCGCCCCCATGTGCGGACGGTTCACACAATCCTACACATGGGCTGAG
Source organism: Methylocystis sp. MJC1 (assembly GCF_026427715.1). Taxonomy (NCBI): domain Bacteria; kingdom Pseudomonadati; phylum Pseudomonadota; class Alphaproteobacteria; order Hyphomicrobiales; family Methylocystaceae; genus Methylocystis; species Methylocystis sp. MJC1. Next base: position 2,461,624 of record NZ_CP107558.1, read on the forward strand.
GTCGAGCGCTTCCTGAGCGTCATCGGCCCGGCGCGCAATCTACGGCCGCGCTACAACATTGCGCCTACCACACCGATCGACATCCTACGGCTTGGGGGGACGGGCCGCGAGCTCGTCACCATGCGCTGGGGCCTTGGTAGCCATCCGGCGTAGGCCGCAGGCGATGCAGTCGGGCTGTTTCAGCGCCTGAGGAGCGTCGGATCGTTTTTATGCATTTTGATTAGTTCGATTAAATTCTCGACGCCGAAGTCGGTGAAGGCCATCACGGCGTCGTCGCCGATCCCCGACACCCATATGAGCCCGTCCTCGGGCTCCATCTCGGCGGCGACGTCGAACAGCCAATCCTCGTTTTCGCCGAGGTCCGAGGCGACCCGATTGATTGTCGTGACGTGAGAGACTTTGTTGACGTGCATGATCAAGCTGCACGAGCGGAGATTACCGGACCTTGTATCGCCCAGTTCCAGGGCAGCAACTCTTCAAGCCGATGTGCGGGATGGGCGGCGATACAGGACAAAACGTCTGCGAGCCATGCCTGCGGATCGACGCCATTCATTTTGGCCGTGACAATGAGACTATACATGGCCGCAGCGCGCTGCCCTCCGCGATCGGACCCGCAGAACAGCCACGATTTTCTTCCCAGCGCGATGCCTCTTAGCCCTCGTTCTGCAGCGTTGTTGGACAAGCACACGCGTCCGTCTTCAAGGAAAAGCGTGAACGCGGCCCAGCGCTTGAGCATGTAACTGATAGCCTTGACCAGGTCGTGCCCGCGCGAGAGCCTGGCCGCCTGCTCGCGCATATAGATCCGCAGATCATCGACCAATGGACGGCTCAGCATCTGGCGGACCGACAGGCGTTCTTCCGCGCTCTTTCCATTGATGGACCGCTCGATTTCGAACAGCGCGTCGATGCGACGCACCACCTCGATCGCGATGGGCGACAAAGGGATTTCCTTCTTGCCAGCAGCCTTGCGTCGCGCGTTCTCATCCAGATCAGCCATGGCGAAGAAGGGGCGTCGCGCATGGACCCAGCACGCCGCCTCGCGGATCGGGCCCGGCTTGCGGTCCGCTAGGTAGAGCCTGTTGTAGCCGTCATAGGCGTCGGCCTGCAGGATGCCAGCATATCCCGCCAGATGCGCCTGCGGATGTTCGCCTTTGCGGTCGCGTGAGTAATAAAAGATGGCCGCCGGCGGCCCGGCGCCGCCGAAGGGCGCGTCGTCGCGGACATAAACCCAGCACCGACCCGTGTCGGTTTTGCCCTTCGCCAGCACGGGAACCGTGGTGTCGTCGCCGTGTAGGCGCTCGGCGGCCAGGACATGCGCCTCGATGAGACGCCGCAGCGGATCCAGCGCCGCACAGATGGAGCCGACGGCGTCGGCCATGGTCGACAAGGAGATCGGCGCGCCTTCCAACGCATAGCGCTCCGCCTGACGGTTCAGCGGCTGATGTTGGCCGAACTTCTCGAAGGCGATCATCGCCAGAAGGCTTGGCCCCGCCCAGCCGCGCGGAACGGCATGGAACGGCGCCGGCGCCTGTGTGATCTTCTCGCAGTCCCGACAGGAGAATTTCTCTCGCACGGTCTCGATCACTTTCCACTGACGCGGCGTCGTCTCCAGCGTCTGCGTCACGTCTTCGCCGAGCTTCCGCAGCCGCGATCCGCCGCAGCAAGCGCAGCTCGTCGGCGCCTCGATTACGACGCGCTCGCGCGGTAGATGTTCCGGGAATGTGTGGCGCTCGGACCGTTTGCGCGTGAAGCCCGCGACCAGCGTGGTTTTCGTGACCGCCTGCTCCGCCGCGAGCTCATCTTCCGTCGCGCTCGCTTCCAGCTCTTCGAGCTCGAGCGACAACTGATCGATCAGCCGCGCAGCGCGCTCCGACTTTTGCCCGTAGATCTGCCGCTGCAACTTGGCGATCTGAAGCTTTTGCGCGGCGATCAGCGCCGTGTCTTCCGACGCCTTCGCCCGTGCGACGGCCAACTCTGCTTTCAGCGCAGCATTTTCGTCGAGAAGGGCCTGGGCAGCAGCGTCCATAGGCGAAGTGAATCACATATCTTGCGATTTGTGGCGCCCCAAAATGCCTCCGCCCTGGATTTTTTGCGATTCACCCCGCGCTTTGCGGCCGAAAGGTCATTTGCGGATTTCGCCAATCTATCCCTTCGAGCATATAGGCCATCTGCGCCGCCGAGATCGACACCGCGCCCGCCGTCGCCGAGGGCCATATGAACTTTCCGCGATCGAGGCGTTTTGCATACAGCGACAGTCCGACGCCATCATGCCAGAGAATTTTTGCGAGGTCGCCCCTGCGCCCGCGGAAAATGTAGAGATCGCCGGCGTGCGGGTCGCGCTTCAACTGCTCCTGCACCTGAAGGGCGAGGCCCTGCATGCCGCGTCGCATGTCGGTGTGGCCGGTGGCGATCCAGACGCGGCAGCCCGCCGGCAACGGGATCATCGCCGCAGCGCCTTCACGACCCGCGACAGCGCGGCTGCCTCGACATCGGACCACACGAGGATCCGGTCACCCTCGGCGAGGACGATCTCCATCTGGCCGGTCGGCCCCGGAGCGGAATGCTCCCCCACTGTGTCCGGCGTGATCGTCACGGGCAGGATCGGCGCGAGGTCCTGCGGCGCAGCCAGATCGACGCCGAACTGCCGGCGCCAGGTGAAGAGCTGGTTGGTGTTGAGGTCGTGCCGTCGCGCAACCTCGGCGATCGAAGCTCCGTCCTCAAGGCTCTCCTCGACGATCCGGCGCTTCTCTTCGAGAGACCAGGATCGGCGTCGGCGCCGGAGAGCCGGCGGATCGTCATCGTTGCGCGACATCGGCGATAGTGTCCGCTTGTAATAGAAGTGGACACGATCATCGCGCCACCCGTCAGGCAGCTATCTCAAAAACCGCAATCAACGCCAGGCGGCCGCCGCCGGAGGGATACGGGCCTTGTCCCGTCCTGGTGGAAGAAACCGCTCAGCGAACTGCCGTCGACATTCAACGCCCGCGCCGAGACGCTTGCCGAAAAGCCGATGTTCCGCTCGGCGCTCAAGTCGCGTCGCTGCATCATCCCGGCGTCGGGCTTCTATGAATGGACCGGCAAGCCGGGGGCAAAAACGCCCCACTATTTCTCGGCGCGCGACGGCCGCCCGCTGGCTTTTGCAGGCCTATGGGAGTGCTGGCGCGATCCTGAGACACAGGAGCCCATGGAGTCCGCAACGATTGTCGTGGGGCCCGCAAACGAGTGGATGCGGCCGTTTCATGACCGCATGCCCGTCATTCTCGACTGGTGCGACGCCGGCGCCTGGATGGCGGGAGAGCGCCTTGGGGAGCTTCTTTGTCACCCGCCCGAGAACGCGCTACACGAATGGATCGTATCGCCGCGGGTGAACCGCTCTGGCGTCGGGAACGATGATCCGGCGCTAATCGAACCCTCGCGGGCGGCTTGATTATGCTGCCGCCCAATCCCGCTCGCCCCAGCCTGAGTCTCACGTTTCCTGTTCGCCCCGGCCGCTGCCTTTGTCAGTGATCGGCGTGCGCTCCCCAGTGCCCGTGGCCAATTGGCGTCAAAAGCACATGGAAGAGAAGAACGCCGAAGCGGCGCTTCTGCGCATCGTCGAGACTGTCGAAGAGCGGCTTCGCAGCGTCCGCGAGCTTGCTTAGCTCTGCGCCCCGTGAAGTAAGCCCCTGAGAGCGCAGTCGTAGCCCCTCGACGACGTTGTGATGCTCGCGAATGTCTTTCCATTTTCCGCGCAACTCAGCGACGCGATCCGCGCGAGCTTTCCATACCTCGCGCAAAGCCGTTTCGAGCGCGGGCCATGATTTTTCCTGCACCACAGTAAGCTTCAAACCCGATTTTAGCGCTGCTACCCGGGCGTCTAAAAAAGCCGCGCGGTCTTCAGGAGAGAAGCCTTGATCCCCGGCCTGAGTGGGCTGATCAGTTGCGGGTGGGTCGGCAAGAGCGGTCCCTGCCAGACCTGCGGCAGCGAGCATCGCCGCGGACATGATGGTGAGGAGTCGTTTACGCAAGACGCAGCCTCGATGTAGGAATGGATAGTTAGCCCGATGTATGTCCGCGCCTGAAAATGGCAAATTAAGCTTCTGTAACCAATGACTTGCTCGCCATCGAGCGGGCAAGCAGCGAGGGGCTTGAAGGGCAGCTACGGGGCGCTACCTCAAAAATATCAAGGGCGCGTCGTCGCCCACCCCCATCCCGGGGGATACGCGCCCAGCCCGGCCCTGAGCGGCCGGGCTTCGTTGCTTTCGAGTCGTAGGAAGCCGATATGGACGAAGCGGCCGGCGTCATTGCAGATGACAAACAGAGCGAGCCGGAACAGCCCGGCATCACTTTCGAGGAATTGCGCGAGGGCCGCTGCAAATTCCCGCTCGGGCGCCTCAGCGACCCGCCAGAGCGCTTTTGCGGGGAGCCAGTGGCGATCGGCTCGCCATACTGTCCCGCATGCCGGCGTATTGTCTACGCCGAGCGTGCGACACCCTAGGTAGACTGCGTTCAAAATCCAGAAACGTTGTCGAAAAGCCCAGACCACGAGTGATCGTCTAGTTTCGGCTGCCCTCGATTCGCCCCCCAAGCCCCCGAGGGCGCAGGTCCTCGGTAGCCCGCCGGCGCCGAGGGCTTGCTTTCTAAGTTTCAAGAGCGCGAGCCGCGCTCAGGCCACTGGCGCAGTGGATGGCGCTCATCCCAGACTACGCATGCTAGCTGTTTGATCCCAGGATTTGATGGTGCAATCTTTTCCAGCGAATGGAAGGATGCGCTATGGGCCAGGTTCTCCACGGGAGCGCCCGCACGACTGAGGCGGTGCGTCGAGCGATACAACATAGTCAAGAGAGCCTGAGAGCTCTCGCCAAGCGGTATGGCGTCAACCAGAAGACGATCGCCAAGTGGAAGAAGCGGGCGTCGGTTTGCGACGAGCGCACGGGGCCTAAAGAGCCCAGATCCACGGTTCTCACGATCGAGGAGGAGGCGATCATTGTCGCCTTCCGCCGTCACACATTGCTGCCCTTGGACGACTGCCTCTATGCCCTCCAGGCGACTATTCCCCACCTGACGCGATCGTCGCTGCATCGCTGTCTTCAGCGCCACGGCATCTCACGGTTGCCGAGCGTCGAGGGCGAGGTCTCCGCCAAGCGGAAGTTCAAAGCCTATCCGATTGGCTATTTCCATATCGACATCGCCGAAGTGCGCACGGCCGAAGGCAAGCTCTACATGTTCGTGGCGATCGACCGAACGTCGAAATTCGCTTTCGTCGAACTGCATGAGAAGGCCACGACGCGGATCGCCGCCGACTTCCTGTTCGCGTTGATCAAAGCCGTTCCCTATAAAATCCACACGGTGCTCACGGATAATGGAACGCACTTTACTGATCCCCGCGGCGAGACCTGGACCCCTGCGGAAATCAAGCAAATGCTGGCGGAGGGGCGACCCTTCAGGGCGCATGCGTTTGAGTTCGCCTGCGCCCGCGCCGATATCGATCATCGCCTGACCAAGCCCAAGCATCCTTGGACCAATGGCCAGGTTGAGCGCATGAACCGCACGATCAAGGAAGCGACGGTTAAGCGCTACTTCTATGAAACGCACGCAGAGCTGCGAACGCATCTCGACCACTTCGTCACCGCATACAATTTCGCCCGCCGCTTGAAGACCCTCAAAGGCCTCACGCCGTACGAATTCATCTGCAAACTCTGGACGAAAGAGCCAGACAGATTCATACTCGATCCGCTCCATCAGATGCCGGGACTAAACAGCTAGCGAGGTCCTTTGCAGGGCCGGTGTAGGCGGAGGCCGCGGCAAGAATTCACTGCCTAGCGCAGCTTTCGTAGTTGACGAAATGTGCAACCACGCCATGTCCGCCGAATTGCCGGTTCGTCGGCAACGGAGGAAGACGCCCATGACGTATCTCATGCTCCGAGCGACCCTTGCTGGCGCAGCGCTGTTCTCTGGCGCACTACTCGCTCAAGCTCAGTCAGTCCCACCGATCGATGCTCCTGCTCAGATGGCGCCGGCCCCCGATGACCAAGGAGGCCCCGCCGATCTCCCAACTACGCCAGGCGTGCCTGAGCCCGACGACGACTCGGATGGTGGCTGATACAGAAGTGGGTTTCTGCAACTGCAGGCTATACAGAAGGGTGATCACCTGCTCGCGCAGCTAGCGGGCTCTGATGCGCATCTAAACAAAGCCCGCCCCTATAGAAGCCGTCGAGGCGCTGCGTCGATGCGCCAGGTGGGGGCAATGCAGCGGGCGGCTCGGCGCGGGCGCCAAGGGCTTGTCCCAAAAACCGAGCCGCCTTGCCCGGTTGGCGGATGGAGGCCGGGCGACCTTGTTTCACACCGCCATCAACCGCCCGCAATTGGGGGGAATACTCAGCAACCAGTCGCGCAGCGCGCCGCCGGCGTCAGCGCACGCGGCTGACTTGTTGGCGGTTCTGCGTCAGTTCCTCGACGATTTCCCCGAAGCGCGTGTTTTTTCGTGCGCCTGCCATCAGCTGGGGTGAGAGCCTGTCTACGTACTTCGCAACATAGGCCGCGCCACCTACTGTGAGCGCCTATGCTGGCATTGTCCGCCAAACGCCGCCAGCCCTGCATGCAACCCTGCCGAATTCGAGAGCAGCGTAGGACCTCACGTTCAGCCGCCCGCGACCGCCATGGCGAGGCCACCCATCGTCGCGACAACGATCGATAGCAGCACTGCGTTTGCGATTTGCGCACGGATGAACATGCCCGAGAAATTAACGCCCTGCCTTGGTCATCACAATTAGCAGAAACCGAGCGGTGGATTGTCGCACGGAGGCGACGCTACAGGATTGCGGACCTACGCCTTTGACCAGAGAAACCTTGGAATTCCCGCCACGTTTGCCGCAGGCGAGGGTCATCTAGCGGGATCGTGGGATGTTTTTGGGCAAAGCGATCATCAAACGCTCTGCGAAAATGGCGGTCTTTACCAATTGCCGGGTCAACGCTGCGGCTCCGGCCGTTTCAGCCATCAGCGCGCTCGTCGCGTTGCCGCAATAAGAAAGGAAATCATTCGGCATAACCGCGCCGTCCGTCGCTTTGGCTATGGCTTCAAGAACTGCGAGCGTTGGGTTGATTTTGCCGTTCCGCAGCTTGTTGATTGTGCCCTGAGCATAGCCAGTCGCTTCCGCGAGAGCTTTCTCCGAGACCCCGTATTGACGAAGGTAGGCGTCGAGCTTCATGCCCACGATATTCTCTACCGGAATAAATCTTGTCAAGAATAATATTCCGGAAGCGGTCTGGCGATCCGAGGCAATCGCTGCGACGATGCAAGCCATGGAAAACTCAGACGAAATCAAGCAGAGACGGCAGCCAACGTTTCTCCGTCAATGGCGAAAGCACCGAGCGCTATCGCAGGAGGAGGCGGCAGATCGCATCGGCGTGAAGCAGGGAACCCTGTCGAAGGTCGAACGGGGCGAGCTCCCCTACAATCAGGATTTCCTCGAGCGCGTCGCTCTCGCGTATGGCTGCGAGCCGGAAGATTTACTCAGTGTTAACCCGTTGAAGCCCGACCCGCTGAGACTGGTCGTTTCAGATCTGCGCAAGGCCCCGGCAGACGTCCGCGCGCGAGCGATCAATGTTCTCGAAGCGTTGCTGAAAGCCGGGTAGTAATCCGGTTAACCTTAAATATCAGCGCTGCCTTTACGCTCGCGACCTATGTCAGATTCCGATAATTCATTCGGAAGACGGCACGGCATGCCGCGCTTGTTTTGTTGCTTGCTCTTTCGTCTTTCCCTGCTGCAGCGGCGTAAACTTTCATTTCCGGTGAGCCAATGGGCTGGCGTGCACAACAGAACCGCGAGGACGATGAACAGCGTCAGCGGCGCAAGCTGCCGCTACGCGAGCGCTATGATTGGAGCGGATTAACGATTCTGGCCGCCATGCTCGTGACTGCTGCCGGAGCGATCATCTATTGGCGTCGCTGAATTCAGGCGGTTAACGGAGTGGTTTAATAAAAAATTAGCTCAGGTCTCACGGGGGTTTTCTCGTATTGCAGATACTCTATCGGCCGATCGAGGGAAGCCGTCTTAGTCGCTTCGTCTGCCACTCCCCAAGCCCTCGCTTTGATTGAGCCCAGCCTCGCGCTGGGCTTTTTGTTTATCCCGTCGTTTGGCGGGCAATATATATTCTTCCATAGAATATTTTTCTTGACAGGAATTATTCCGCACGAGAATATCCTCCCATCAGCCGCCACTAACGCCCCCCCTCGGGCGGCAAGGAGGACTCCATGTTCCACCTTCTCACCGAAGCCCAATTCGTCACCCTTCTCGTCGCCGCGCCCGGCCTGATCTTCTGCGCCGCCTTCGCCGGCGGCCGCTACTTCGCGCGCAACCTCATCGAGGCGTGAGCGATGGCGACCTTCTTCGCCTTCCTCTTCGGCTTCGCGCTCGCGCTGATCATCGGCTTTTTGCTCGGGTTCGCGGCGGCGGCGCAATCCGTCAAAGACGAGGCGGCGCGTGGCGTCATGTCCATCGGCGGCAACCATTATCGCTGCACGAAGATCGATGCGGAGTGACGCGATGCCTTTCAACCACAACACTCTTCTTTGGTGTTGCCATGTGCGCGGCCCAGACGATCTTTACGCCGCGAAAGATTATGAAGAAGCGCGGCAAATGGCGGACGACCTCAATTTTCTCTTCGCGCCCCGCAAAGGCGTCGAACGACATGAGTTTGACCCGATCATCATAGCAGCGCCGATGGTTTGGCCAGGGACCCGTGACGAGCACGCGAAGGATTTGATCCGCCTCATGGGCGAACGCGTGCGATTCGCTCAGCGAGGCCGCAAATGACGCAGCCGACGAAGCTCCGCACGCATCTCGAGTTGGAGGAGATTTTTACTTCTGTCGAAGAGCGCCTGCACCCGGACGAGGCGGCGGTCCTCGTCATCGCATCGCCAAAAGAAGGCGGCGGCACACATATCAGCCTTTCAATGAATTGCAGCGACGCGATCGTCCAGGCTGCCCTTACCCACGTCCTTCGCGGCTACGACGAAAAGGTGGAAATCGTCGAAGGGGGCACGCATTGAGCGCCGCCGTAATCGATTTCCGCACACGTGCGCAGGCCGGGCCCACCGAGCGCAGCCGCCTCACCACAACCTATCGCGAGATGCTCGCCGAGCCGCTCGAAGAATTCGAAATCGCCGTCGCCGGCGGCGACCTCTCGACCGCCCGCGACGCGCTTGCCGCCTTCATCGCTTTCGATCTGCCCGAGGGAACGCCGCTCGAGGCTCTCGAATGGCGCGGCGAACAAATCCGCACGCTCGCCGAGAAGCTTTGCGCGACCGAATGCGCGCCGAAAAGGACTCTCTAATGACCACGCTTCCCCTTGCCAGCATCACCCGCATTTCGCCGTTCAATCCCAACCAGGACATGGAAAGCGACGTGTCATCGCTCGCCGCGACGATCCGCGCGATCGGCATGGAATATCCCTTGAGCGTGCGCGAGCGGCCCGATGTCAGGGGCGAGTTCGAAGTTCTGGATGGCGGCCGTCGCTGGCGCGCGCTCAAGTTGCTTGCCGCGCAGGATTCTGGCTTCGAGGAACATTTTCCTGAGGTCAAGATTTTCAACGGCGACGACGCAGGGGCGCTCCAGCTCGCCCTTACGCTTTCCGTAACGCCTCGCGCGAAACATCCCGTCGACGATTTCGAGCGCTTCTCCCTTCTGGTCGAACAGCACGGCAGAACGATCGCCGACATCGCCCGAGACTTCGGCGAGACCGAGCGCCTTGTCCGCCAGCGCCTGGCGCTCGCTGCGCTGGCGCCGCGCGTGCGCGAGATGTGGCGCAAGGGCGAGATCACGCGCGAGGCCGCCGAGGCCTATACGATCGCACCGCTCGCCGCGCAGGAGGCGCTGCTCGACGATTGGGAAAAACGGGCGCCGGGCAAGATAAAGGACGCCTTCTTCATCCGCGCCGCCTTGCGCGGCGACACGATGGTCGCAGTCGAGCCCGTCGCGAAATTCATCTGCGCTGATCTTTCGCGTCTCGCCGTCTACCGCGATCGCGGCGGTCGTGTGCTGGAGGATTTGTTCTCCGAGCAACCGGGGCTGCAAGACCCTCCGATCGCCGTTGCGCTTGCCAATGATCTGCTGCGCGACGAGGCGCAATGGGTCGCCGATGCGGAGGGCTGGGGCCACGCCTTCGCGGGCGAGGACGAGGGCGGCTTCGAGGAATGCCTTCTCTCGACCGATGATGAGGAGCGGCTCAACACGATCGCACGCGAGCTCGCCGGTGAATGCTCGAAGGCAAAGCGCAAGAAGCTGATTGCCGAGCGCGAGGCGATCATGGCGGCGGTCGACGATCGCGCCGCCTATGGCGTGCGCGCCGACCTCGATGCGGCAGGCGAGATTTATTTTACCCGCGGCGTCGCGCTCCCCGACGAAGCCGCGCAAAGGCCCGGCGGCGACGACCAAGAGTCGCCGCCGGGCGAGAGTGAAGATCAGTCTTTCGCGACATGTGAACGCCCGGAGCAGGGCGATGTTCCGAAGCCTCTCGGTGATCCCGGAAAGCAGCTTCGCGCCGTCATCGACGCCGGCGCGACCCTGGCATTGCGCGACGCCGTGCGCCAGCGGCCTGACATCGCCTTGATGCTCGCCGTGGCGGCGCTCGGGTGCCAGTGGGGCGCCTTTGGCCTCGGCCTGCGTCCCGTTCAATCGCAGGAGCCAGAAGACGACGATCTCCTGAAGCGCATCCGGCCGCTCTATTTCGCCGATGCGCTCGCCGCATGCGCGGAGGCCTCGACGAACGATCTCACCGTCGCTTTCGCACGTATCGTCGCAGTAGGGATGGAAGCGCAAGGGATCGGCTTCGATGCGATCGGTAAGCTCTTCCAAGCCATCGCCGCGCGCGGCGGCGACGTGACGGGCGCGATCTTACGGGCCCACGATCACCGCGCCTTTTTCGAGGCCGCCGAGAAGGAGCGCACGCTGCGCATCATCGGCGCGCTGATCGGCCCCGCCGAGGCCGCCCGCGCCAGCCGGATGAAGAAAGACAAGCTCGCAGCACATGCCGCGACGCTCGCCAAGGAAAAGGGCTATCTCCCGCCGCCCTTCGGCAATTGGGTTTCCTTCCCCACGCGCTCCGGCGCGCTCGACGAGGCGATTTATTCTGACCGCGATACGCCGCTCGCCCAGGCGATGCGCGAGGCGATCGACAAGGATGAGGCAGGCGAGAGCACCGGCAAGGGGCGCAGGCGCGGCCCGCGCAAGACGCCGATCGAGAAGGCAATTGCTAAGACGAAAGGAGCCGCGGCGTGAGCGAGGAGACAACCAATTCAGACCTCCCGCGCGCTGACAGCGGCGGATGGGAGTGGGCGATCGTCGAGATCTTCGGACATCGCCGCCACGCCGAGCGCACACGCGAGGAAGAGCGCTTCGGCGCGAAGATGCTGCGCATCGACGTGCCGAACAAAGGCGATCCCCAGCAGCATGGTTGGACGACGCATTACTACGGCGGCTCGGCGATTTTTTCTTTCTCGCTGACGGACGAAGCGACCGCGCAGCGCGCCAACAAGCCCTATGAGCCGCCGTCACGCCTCACCTATGTTGCCGATGAAGACGAAGAGAAGTTGGAGCAATGACGGAGCGGCTCGCCCTTCAATATTCCGACAATTCTTTCGGCGTTCTCGCCGAAGGCGTGACGCTCGAAAAGGCCCATGAGGAACGCCGCCTTATCGATGAAAACGAGAGACGCCCCGAGCATCTCACGCGCATCGTCCGCGTTTCGCTCACCCTCGTCGAGACGCTCTTCGATCCGACGATCCCGCCGGCAGCCAAGAAGCCAGAGCGCTACGCGCAGTGCAAACGTCTTGTCCCGGAAGAGCCGTGATCCGGCTCGCCCGCTTCGTCGCGTGGCGCCAGGTCTGAAAGGACCAATCGACGAGGTCTGCGATGGCTGAGCTGAAATCGAACGTTTTGAAACGTGGCGCGATTGCCGATTGGAACAACGGCGACTGCGCTCTCCCAGATAACTATGAGGCCTGAAGTATGTCGCGCCGCCCTGCCCTCGTCACCAAGACCGATTTGCGCATGGCCGTCGCCGCCGCTGCGACAGCCCCATCTCCCATGGCCGTCAGGATCGACAAGGCCGGAAATATCCTCATTCTGCCGGTAAACGGGAAGCTAGACCAATCCTCCCTGAAAGCGCCCTTTGTCCTGCCGCAGGATAACGCCGACGAGAACGAGCCCGACCTTTAAGCCATGCCGCGCCGCCGCCCGATATACCTGCACAAGGAGACGACCCGCCACGGGCGCACGGTCTATTACTTCCGGCGCGACAAGGACGCGCCGCGCATTCGAATTAATGGCGAGTATGGGTCGGAGCAGTTCATGGCCGAGTATATGGCCGCGCTGGCCGGTGAACCGGTCGAGTCGGCCCCGGCAAAGACTGCACAAGGCACGCTCGCCTGGCTGATCGAGCGCTATCGGGACAGCGCCGAATGGGCAAAGTTCTCTCCCGCCACCAAGCGCCAGCGCGAAAACATCCTAAAGCAGGTCATCAAAAATGGTGGCGACTCGACGCTGACCTCGATCAAGCGTTCGACAATCGCGAAGGCTCGGGACAAGCGCGCCAATACGCCCGCTCAGGCAAACCACTTCCTGAAGGTCATGCGCTCCCTGTTCAAATGGGCGCACGAGGCCGGGCTTGTCGCCGATAATCCGACCCTCGGCGTCTCATTCGCCCGCAGCAAGACGGACGGGCACCACGTCTGGACGGAGGAAGAGGTTCAGCAGTTCAAGCGCCGCTGGCCGGTCGGGACGCGAGAGCGGCTCGCGCTTGCCATCCTGCTCTACACCGGCCTGCGCCGCGGCGACGCGGCCCGGCTCGGGCGCCAGCACGTCCGTGACGGCGTTATCATGCTGAACACAGAAAAAACCGGCACCCGGGTCGAGATCCCCATCCTGCCGGAGCTCGCCGAGATTATCGACGCGTCGCCTACGGGAGACTTGGCATTCATCGCCAAGCTAGATCGCGCCCCAATGGACAAGAACAGCTTTGGGAACTGGTTTCGAGACGCCTGCGTTGCCGCCGGCGTCCCCGGGCGCGCTCACGGACTCCGTAAAGCTGGCGCGACCCGGGCTGCTGAGAACGGGGCGACCGAGAAGGAGCTTGAGGCGATATTCGGTTGGACGGACGGCGGCAGGACGGCCGCGATCTATACGCGCGAGGCTGACCGGAAAAAGCTCGCCCGGGCGGCCGTTGGGAAGCTATCGCGACGAAAATCCAATACCCGCACCACTCTATCAGGTGCGGGGAATTTTCGAGAAAAGTAAGGTTTTACAGATACTTATAAACGGAGTGGAGGCCTCGGAGGGAATCGAACCCCCGTACAAGGATTTGCAGTCCTCTGCGTAGCCACTCCGCCACGAGGCCATCCGGCAAAGCGCTCAGCGCTTCGCGTGAGCCGCTCTTACAGGAGGGCGGCGCCGCGAGCAAGGGGATGTGACGTAAAAGCGAAGGATCAGTCTGAGGCGCGCGAGGACCAGGCGGCGTGGGCGACATTGGTCAGCCGGGCGAGCTCCTCGGCGATGGCGTCGAGCTCCTCGGCCTCGACGCTGGTCGCCGCGAGCGTGGCGACGATTTCCACGCCATCCTCCCGCTCCATTTCCCGAATTTCGCGGGCCGGATATTTCGCCGCCTCCAGCCGCTCGTCGAGCAACTCTCGCAGCGCGTCGCGGCTCTGCTCGTCGGTCGTCACGCGCATCTCGAAGATCGACTCGGTGCGGCTTTCGTCGATGGGCGCGCGCTCGATGAGATTGACGAGCGGCCGCAGGAAGGTGTTGCCGGCCAGCACGAATCCGCACAGCAGCGCCGCCTCGGCCGGATGGTCGGCCCCGGCGAAGGCGCCCGTCACCGCCGAGCACCAGACCGTCGCCGCCGTATTGAGGCCGCGGATGTTCATCCCCTCTTTCAGGATCACGCCCGCGCCCAGGAAGCCGACGCCCGAGGCGACATAGGCGAGCACCTGGGTCGCGCCCTGATTGCCCATGAGCCGCATGCCCAGATCGACGAAGGCCGAGGCGCCCAAAGCCACGAGGGCGTTGGTGCGCAGCCCGGCGTTGCGCTGGCGATATTGCCGCTCCGCGCCGATCAGCGTGCCCAGAAGCAGCGCGACGAGGAGCGAGACGAAGGTGTTGACGAATTCGACGCCATTGAAGCTGAAGATGCCGGCCATAGGCTCACATTTCTTAATTTAATAGGGACGGCCGTCCTTGTGGAAGAATCGCCAGCGCCCGTCCCGATCGAGGCGCGCCGCGAGGTCGTCCTCGGGATAGTCCGCGCGATCCCCTGCGGTTCGGTCGCCGATTTCGAGATAGACCGCATCTATGTCAGTTCGGTTGACAAGATGATGGGCAAGGCCGCCGGCCGGGAAGCCGGCGCACATGCCGGGATGAAGCGCTGTCTCGCCCGATTCGGTGACCAGCGTCGGCGCGCCTTCCAGAACATAAATGAACTCGTCCTGCCGGCTGTGCCGGTGCATCAGCGCCGAATGCGCGCCTGGCGCGAGCCGCGTGAGATTCACGCCGAAATTGCTCAATCCGAAGAGATCGCCGAGCACGCGCTTCTCGCGCCCGGCCATTCGCGCGGCGAAAGGCTCGGGGTAGATGGAGGGGCGACTGCGCGGGGCGACCGCTGCCGCCTCGACCACGGCCGGAAGCTTTTTCTCATCGTCGGCCACCCGGTCTCCCCCTTCCCGTGATTCCTCCAATTTGACAGGCGCCGCTCATTCTGCCCATCTTCGCGCCCCGTGCGCCAGAGCGGCGCCTTGTGGGATCGCGCTGAAATGAACGTCGTCATCGTCGAGTCGCCGGCCAAAGCCAAGACCATCAATAAATATCTGGGCCGCGATTTCCACGTCATCGCCAGCATGGGCCATGTCCGCGACCTGCCCGCCAAGGACGGCTCGGTCGACCCCGAGGCCGATTTCGCCATGGTCTGGGAGATGGACGCCAAGGGCTCGAAGCGCGTCACCGAGATCGCCCAGGCGGTGAAAGACGCCGACAAGGTCATCCTCGCGACCGACCCGGATCGCGAAGGCGAGGCCATCTCCTGGCATCTGATCGAGATCCTGAACAAGAAGAAGGCGCTCAAGGACAAGAAGATCGAGCGCGTCGTCTTCAACGCCATCACCAAGGACGCGGTGCGCGACGCCATGGCGCATCCGCGCCAGATCGACCAGGCGCTGGTCGACGCCTATCTCGCCCGCCGCGCGCTCGACTATCTCGTCGGCTTTACCCTCTCGCCGGTGCTGTGGCGGAAGCTCCCCGGCGCGCGTTCCGCAGGCCGCGTGCAATCGGTGGCGCTGCGCCTCGTCTGCGACCGCGAGCTGGAGATCGAGAAATTCATCTCGCAGGAATATTGGTCGCTCGTCGCGCATCTGAAAACCAAGGCGGGCGAGCCCTTCACGGCGCGGCTCGTCGGCGCGGACGGCAAGAAGATCACGCGCCTCGACATCGGCAAGGGCGAGGAGGCCGAGGACTTCAAGAAGGCCCTGCTCGCGGCGAATTTCACCGTGCGCTCGGTCGAGGCGAAGCCGGTCAAGCGCCACCCTTACGCGCCCTTCACCACCTCGACGCTGCAGCAGGAGGCCTCACGCAAGCTCGGCCTCGCGCCGGCGATCACCATGCGCATCGCGCAGCGGCTCTATGAGGGCGTCGACGTCGGCGGCGAGACCGTCGGCCTCATTACTTATATGCGAACCGACGGCGTCGACATGGCGCCCGAGGCCGTGGCGAGCGTGCGCAAGGTCATCGCCAAGGAATATGGCGACCGCTTCGTGCCCAACGCCCCGCGCAAATATACGGCCAAGGCGAAGAACGCGCAGGAAGCCCACGAGGCCATCCGCCCGACCGACGCCTCGCGCCTGCCCAAGCATGTCGCCAAACATCTCGAGCCCGACCAAGCCAAGCTCTATGAGCTGATCTGGACCCGCACCATCGCGAGCCAGATGGAGTCCGCCGAGCTGGAGCGCACAACGGTGGATATCGACGCGAAAGCCGGCGCCCGCACGCTGGACTTGCGCGCGACGGGTCAGGTGGTGCGCTTCCCGGGCTTCCTGGAGCTGTATCAGGAAGGCCGCGACGACGACGGCGACGAAGAAGGCGGCCGCCTGCCGGCGATGAAGCAAGGCGAGCCGGTGACGCGCGAGAAGATCGACGCGACCCAGCATTTCACCGAGCCGCCGCCGCGCTACACGGAAGCGACGCTCGTGAAACGCATGGAGGAGCTCGGCATCGGACGCCCTTCGACCTATGCCTCGACGCTCGCGACACTACGCGACCGCGACTATGTGCGGCTCGATAAAAAGCGTCTGGTGCCGGAGGACAAGGGCCGCCTGGTCGTGGCCTTTCTGGAAAGCTTCTTCTCGCGTTACGTGGAGTTCGACTTCACGGCGTCGCTCGAAGAAAAGCTCGATCTCGTCTCCAATAATGAGATCGACTGGAAGCAGGTGCTGCGCGATTTCTGGCGCGACTTCTCGGCGGCCGTGAACGAGACGAAGGATCTGCGCACGACGCAGGTGCTCGACAGCCTCAACGAGCTTCTCGGGCCGCATATCTTCCCGGCCAAGGAAGACGGCTCCGATCCGCGCCTCTGCCCTGCCTGCAGCGCCGGGCAATTGTCGCTCAAGGTCGGCAAATTCGGCGCCTTCATCGGCTGCTCGAACTATCCCGAATGCCGCTACACGCGCACGCTCTCGCCGCCGACCGGCGACGCCGCGGCGGACGGCCGCCCCGGCGTGAAGGTGCTGGGCCAGGACCCCGAGACCGGCGCCGAGATCACGCTACGCGACGGCCGCTTCGGCGCCTATGTGCAGGAGGGCGAGCAGGAGGACGGCGGCGAGAAGCCCAAGCGCGCTTCCCTGCCCAAAAACATCAAGCCCGACGATCTCACTTTGCAGCAGGCGCTGGCTTTGCTTTCGCTGCCGCGCGAGGTCGCCAAACATCCGACGACAGGCGAGCCGATCATCGCCAATATCGGCCGCTTCGGGCCCTATGTTCAGCACGGCAAGACCTACGCCAATGTCGGCCGCGACGACGATGTGCTGACGATCGGCGCCAATCGCGCCATCGACCTCATCGTGCAGAAGGAATCCGGCGGCGGCGGCTCGCGCTTCTCGCGCGCCTCGGAGCCCGGCCGCACGCTCGGCGACCACCCCGAAGGCGGCGCCGTGACGGTGAAGTCCGGCCGCTTCGGTCCCTATGTGAATTGGAAGAAGGTCAACGCCACCCTCCCCAAGGGCGTCGACCCGGCGAGCGTGACGTTGGCGCAGGCGCTGGAGATGATCGCTGCAAAATCGGCGGGCGGCGGGGGCGGCTCGGCCGGCGGGCGCGCGCTCGGCGAACATCCGGACGGTGGAACCATCACCGTGCGCGCCGGGCGTTTCGGGCCTTACGTCAATCTCGGCAAGGTGAACGCCACTCTGCCAAAGAGCATGTCCGCCGAGGACGTGACGCTCGAGGACGCGATCAAGCTCATCGAGGAAAAGGGCGGCGCGCCGAAGAAGAAAGCCCCGGCCAAGAAGGCGCCCGCCAAGACGAAGAAGGCCATCGAGGACAGCGACGAGGCGCCCTTCGACGACGCCAAGCCCGTGAAGAAAACGGCGGCGAAAAAGGCGCCGGCAAAGAAGCCCGCGACGAAGAAACGAGAGACAGCTTAGGCTCGTCCGTCATTCCCGACGGGCCACAGCCCCGATCGGGAATTCAGAGCCGCAATAGCCAACTTTGCTCTGGATTCCCGATCGCTCGCTCACGCGAGCGTCGGGAATGACAAGCCCATTGCGATGATTTCCCGTTCAGTAATCCCCGCTGCCGACCAGCGGATGGATTCCGCTGGACGCGCTGCTCTTTTGGCGGCGCGGCGGCGCGCGCGTCTTCTTCGCGACCGGTGTGATCGCCTCCGCCTTCGACATCTCTAGGGATTTTGAACCGATCGTCGGCAGGGCGAACGCCGCAGGCGCGCCGATCGTGCAAATGAGAACAGCGGCAAGGATATAACGCATTTAAGTCACTCCTTCGGGCTCTCTGGCGGCTTGGATGCTAACACAGTTTGCCGAAGTGTCGCCCTAAGGCGCCCACAAAGGCAGGCGAAGCGAAAATTCGCTCCCACGGCCGAGCCCTTCGCTCCTTGCCTGCAATGTCCCGCCATGCATTTCGATGATGCGCCGCGACAGGTTCAAGCCAATGCCGAGACCGCCGCTATAGCCCTCGATTTGCTCGAACATCATGAAGATCGACTCCAGCCTCTCCGCCGGAATCCCGACCCCATTGTCGCGCACTCTCACAACTGCTTCCCTGCCCGCCCACGTCGCCGCGACGTCGATTTCTCCGTTGGAGGACGTATATTTCGCCGCATTGTCGATCAGATTGGCGATGGCCTGAACCAAACGCACCGGATCGCCGCGCACATGCAGAGATTCCGACGGAAGAGATAACGCCAGCGTGTGATTTCTCGACGTCAAAGCGAATTCACAGGCCTCGATCGACCGATTTACCACCCCGGTGAGATCGATCACCTCCATCTTGACTTCGATCTTGCCGGTCGCGATCCGTCCCATATCCAAGAGATCGTCGACGAGGCGAACCATGTGCGAGAGCTGCCGTTCGATGATCGGCTGCAATACCGGCATCGCTTCGTCGCCGATCCTGGCCATCGCATGAAAGCCATGGTGGATCGCTGCGAGCGGATTGCGCAGCTCATGCGCAAGCGTTGCGATAAACTCGTCCTTGCGCCTCGCGCACTCGCGCAGCGCCTGTTCCATATGCGACCGGGCGACCGCTATCGATACGAAATGGCTCAGGGTTTCCATCAGCATTATCTCGGAATCGTCGAACGACTGACGCGTCTGCGATCCGAAGGAGAGCGTGCCGATGATCCGGCCGTAGCTTGTGAGCGGGAAGCAGCAATAGCCGGTAAGGCCGTAGGCGCTGGCCAGCGACTCGCGCAAAGCGCGCGCGGGGCACGAATTTTGACATTCGCAGTCGCGGATCGCGCAGCCGCGCAGGGCTATATTATAGTCGAGGGTCTCGAATTTGCGCGCTTCCTCTTCGGGGAGCCCGGCGAAGGCGTTCAGCCGCAGCCCATGCGTATGCTCGTCGAAAAGGAAGTTGAAGAAAAACTGACAATCGAGGTCGGTCATCGCTGCTCTGCAAATATCCGCGATAACGTCTTTTGGATTGTCTACTTGCAGGAGCTGGCCTGCGGCATGAGACAGAAACGCGTTGCGGCGCGCGCCCGCTCGCAGGGTGTCGTCAGACTCGCAGCCATTGCCCACCAAGGCATCGAACACTTGCTGCCCCATCGATATTACCTTCAACGCACGCGCTTAGATCGATAGGGCAGCCTATCGATCGTTCCTTGAGTCCGCCATTTCAAGAAATTTAACCTAGGCGGCGCCCGCCTTTTAGCTTGGAGGATCACTTAGGACATTGCGCGCTTATCGAGCAATACGTAAAATTACCTAAACTTTTCCGTTGTTTCACTCAACGCAACATGGCCAGATTCTACTTTGACGTGCAACGGGAAACCGCGTCGGCGCATGCCCGGCGAATTTCAACCACGATGGCGCGCCGGCGTATTTGCCAATATTATGAAGAGGCATTGCATTGTCGCGCGCTGCCCTTATCTTGAGCCATATCTTGACAACTAAGAAAACACCCCAACAACCCTCCCGCGAGGACATCCTCGCCTTCCTTCAGCGCGAACGCGAAGCCACGGGCGCCCGCAAGATCGGCGTGCGCGAGATCGCCCGCGCCTTCGGCGTCAAGGGCGAGGACCGCGTCGCCTTGAAGCGCATGATTGCGACGCTTGCCGACGAGGGCGCGATCGAGAAACGTGGTCGCCGCGTCAACAAAAAGGGCGCCCTGCCGCCCGTCGTGCTGGTCGACATTACCGGTCGGGACCGTGACGGCGAGCTAATCGCAACGCCCGTTGAGTGGGACGAAGACGAGCTCGGCCCCGCCCCGCGCATCCTCATCCGCTCCGGACGCGGCGTCGCCTTCGGCAAAAAGCTTTCCGGCGAGCCCGTGGGCGGCGTCGGCGACCGCGCGCTGGTGCGGGCCGAGCCGGACCACGACGCCGAAGCCGGCGAGCCGCCCTATACCGGCCGCGTCGTCAAACTCCTCTCTCGCGCGCGCAACCGCGTGCTGGGCGTGTTGAAGATCGAGCCCAACGGCAATGGCCGCATTCTGCCAATCGACAAGAAACAGGCGGGCCGCGGCGAGCTTTCGGTCGCGTCGGCCGACATCGGCGAAGGCAAGGACGGCGATCTCGTCTCAGTCGATGTCGCCGGCAAGACGCGTTTCGGCGCGCCGCGCGCCCGCGTGCGCGAGACGCTTGGGTCAGTCACGAGCGAAAAGGCCGTGAGCCTCATCGCGCTGCGCGCCCATGACATTCCCGACGTCTTCCGCCCGGAAGCCATCTCGGAAGCCGAACGCGCCAAGCCCGCGACCATGCATGGCCGCGAAGATTGGCGCGACCTGGCGCTCGTCACCATCGATCCGCCGGACGCGAAAGACCATGACGACGCCGTGCACGCCGCGCCGGATTTGGCGCCCGATAATGACGGCGGATTCATCCTCACAGTCGCCATCGCGGACGTGGCGCATTATGTGAAGCCGCATTCGCCCTTGGACAAAGACGCGGTGGAGCGCGGCAACTCGGTCTATTTCCCCGACCGCGTCGTGCCCATGCTGCCCGAGCGCATCTCCAACGATCTCTGCTCGCTGCGCGAGAACGAGGACCGGCCCGCCATGGCCGTGCGCATGCGCGTGACAAGCAAAGGCAGGAAGATCGGCCACAGCTTCCATCGCGTCATGATGCGCTCGCGCGCGAAGCTCTCCTACCAACAGGCGCAGGCGGCGATCGACGGCGCGCCCGACCAGAAGACGAAGCCGCTTCTCGAAAATGTGCTGCGGCCGCTCTACGCCGCGCATGAAGCGCTGCAACATGCGCGCAATCTACGCGCGCCGCTCGATCTCGATCTCCCCGAGCGCAAGATCTTGTTGAAGCCCGACGGCGGCTTCGATCGCGTCGTCATTCCGCCGCGCCTCGACGCGCATCGGCTGATCGAGGAGTTCATGATCCTCGCCAATGTCGCCGCCGCCGAGACATTGGAGGAGCATCGCCAGCAGCTCATCTATCGCGCCCATGACGAGCCCTCGAAAGAGAAAGTGACGGCGCTGGGCGAGTTCCTCGCCACCATCGGCGTGAAGCTCGCCAAGGGACAGGTGCTCAAGCCCGAGCATTTCAACGTGATCCTGGCGCGCGTGAAGGGGCTGGAGCACGAGAACATCGTTAATGAGATCATTCTGCGCACACAGGCGCAGGCCGAATATACGCACGAAAACTATGGTCACTTCGGCCTGAACTTGCGCCGCTACGCGCATTTCACCTCGCCCATCCGGCGCTATGCCGATCTCATCGTGCATCGCGCGCTCGTCCGCGCTTTGAAACTCGGCGACGGCGCGCTGCCGGAAATGCCCGTGGGAGAGCTCGCGGAAATCGCCGCGCGCATTTCGGCGGCCGAGCGTCGCGCCATGGCGGCGGAGCGCGAAACAGTGGACCGGCTGATCGCGCATTATCTTGCGGATCAACTCGGCGCGCGTTTCGGCGCGCGCATTTCGGGCGTCACCAAATCGGGGCTGTTCGTGCGGCTGATCGAAACGGGCGCCGATGGCTTCGTGCCGGCCGCGACGCTCGGGCGCGAATATTATTCCTATGATGAAGCGAGCCATTCGCTCACCTCGCGCTCAGGGATGAGCTATCGGCTCGCGGACATTATCGAAGTGCGGCTCGTCGAGGCCGCGCCCATCGCCGGCGCGCTGCGCTTCGAGGTGGTGGGCGGCGGCGAGCGGCGAACGCCGCCGCGCAATCCCAAATCCTTCAAGCCCGGCCCGCGCGGCGGCCGCTCGAAACGGTGAGCCGGGCGTAAGCGGCCTTTGTCATTCCCGACGCTCACGAAGCGAGCGATCGGGAATCCAGAGCAACTATTGCTATTTTGGCTCTGGATCCCCGGTCGGGCTTTCAGCCCGCCGGAAATGACATGCGACAATGCGAGCTGTTCAACGGTATGTCGCCCGCCCGCGGCTGCCTCATTTAACGAGCCTCGTCACGGCGCTCGACTGAAGAATCGACGTAAAGGCCGATTGAATCGACGACACGCTGGACGCCGAGATAAAGAGGTTTCCGGCGCAGCTCTGCAAATAGGGCGCGATATCGTCGCGACGCGTCGCCCCAATCGTCCCTGGCTGGCCGAGAGTCGCATTGTAGCCCCAGTCCCAGCTCATCGGAAGATAGGGCGTGTTGATGATGCCGACCTGCACATTATTGGCCTTCAGCGTATCGCAGAAGCTCACGTCGAAGCTTTTCACCTGCGATTGAAGCCAAGTCTGGTAGGTCCATTGGCGGCCGGGATCCTCGACCCCGTCGGTGGCGATGATGAGCAGTTTTTTCGGGTTGGTCGAGGTCGAGCCGTCGCCGCCCTTCCCGATCGCCGTGACGACCGACGAAATATTCTCGTTGAACCATGTCGCGCCATTCGTGTCGTTGCTGTCGATCGCAGGGGCCGGATAGTTGCTCATGATTTGCGACCAGTTGCTCGACAACGGACTTACGACCGTGAGCGACTGGTCGAACGTATAGAGAGCCATTTTGAACTTGGAGCCGGCGGGATCGAGCCCCTTCATGTAGTTCACGAGTTGCGACACGCCGGATTGGACGACCTGATAGCGCGTCGTGACATTATTGAGTGTCGCCCATTGATACGCGTCGCCGAAGTAAGAGCCGTTCCAGACGGTATTTGATCCGTCATGACAGGCGAAGACGCAGCCGAACTTGGAGCTGAGCGTGTTCATGTCCGCCTGAGTGGCGCCGATCAACATCGAACCGGAGATGTCGACCATCACATAGACATTCACATAGGAGGAGGCGCTCACCGCTCCGGCTTTCAGCGCGATTTGCACGAATGGCAGACGCGCGAGCTGCAATATGTACGTCGGCGCCTGAAGAGTGACCGAGGGATTGAAAGCGGCGGTGGTGGAGGTGACGTTTGCCCCCGTATTCAAGCTGACGACGCTGACATTGCGGCTGGCGATGCCGGCGCCAAGATAGGTCCTGAGGGTATTCTCTCCCGCTGTCGTGGCCGCGGCGACCGTTCCCCCGGAGCGCAATACGGCCGCTGCGGCGTTCGAAGCCGCGAGCGCCGCCTCGTCCAGCGCCGCCTGGCCATAGGACCGCGCCCTGGCGATGTTGTAAAAGTCGATTGCGCCGCCGACTGCCAGCATGAGGCAGAGGAAGACGACGCCGAATATAATAGCAACGGAGCCGTCACGGTCAGAGGCCAGGCGCTTGAGATCAGGGAGCGGGAGCTTTACTCGCGACCAGGACGTCATTTTATTCCCTCAGCCAACGGCCCGCGCTGCATCCCCGCATCTGGATGCTAGGCGAGGGGTGAGACGACCGCCGCTGCAGCGATCGTTTTCGCCCGCTAATAGCCTCGGCCGGAGGGGCGAAGGCTCAGCCGTCAGGACCCGACTTAAGCCTAGAGTCCCTAACAATTTTTTGTCTGAAATTGCCTAAATTTCAGCCGATCGCGGGCAACGTTTGGCGCGAGACGACCGTCATGGCGGGGCTTGTCCTCGGCGCCCTCGCTGGATAGGCCGGCTCAAAACTGAAATTTAAGCCCGACCCCGCCGCCTATGGGTTGCTTCAAGTTCGGATCGTCGATGATATTCTGGCCTGGGCCTTTTAAGAACAGCTTCGGCGTCGTGGCGTTGTCGCCTGCTCGCCCGCCGCCATAGCCTTTGACCCGCGTCGGCGAAGCATTGAGATCGCTGGCGCCTAAACAGATCGGATCGTCCTTCTGTTGTCCGCCGCGTGGACAAGGCGGTGCAGCCTCTTTGGGTTTGGTTTTCTTCGGCTTACCGACGGGCTGCATCGATGGTTGTGCGGCCGGCGCCAGGCCTTCCTCCGAAGCGGCGGCGCAGGACGTCGCAATCGTCAAACAGGACAGAAAGATCGCGAGTTTCGAAATCATAACGGCGCTCCTAAAATAGTGGGCGCATTCCGGGGTTATCTTGATTGGCCAAATTAGTCGAAGACGCTTCCTCGAGCGGCGTGGCGAGCGTCAGCTTGCCCGAATCCCACAGGGAAAGAAAGTGTCGGGTCGCCTGTTCTGCAACGCGCGGAACAACTACCGGGCGGCCTCGCTCAACCGCGCCGCATAGCGCGCCATCAAATCGACTTCGATATTCAAGGCATCCCCTGCCCCGCGCGTCCCGAAAGCCGTGACGGCGAGCGTATGCGGGATGAGCAAAATGGAGAAACGGTCGCCTTCGACCTCATTCACCGTCAGCGACACGCCGTCGAGTGCGACGGAGCCCTTTTGCGCGACGAAGCGCGACAGCGCGTGCGGCGTCTCGATCCAGAAGCGCGCCATACCGTCGAAGTCGTCCCGCGAGACAATGCGCGCGACGCCGTCGACATGGCCGGTGACGATATGGCCTCCGAGCTCGTCGCCGATCTTCAGCGCGCGTTCGAGATTGACGCGCGTTCCCGCTTTCCAGCTCCCCACGGTCGTTTTCGCCAGCGTCTCGGCGGCGGCGTCGACGTCGAAAACCGTGCGCGAGCCTTCTTGCGCCACAGCCACCACGGTCAGGCAGACTCCGGAATTGGCGATGGAGGCGCCGAGCGCGATCGTCTCAGCGTCATAGGCGCAGGCGATGCGCAGCCGCCTGAGATCGCCGCGCGGCTCGACCGAGATGACCTCGCCAACATCCGTGACAATGCCTGTAAACATCAGTCCATCCTCGCATAGCGCGTCATCTGGTCCGCGCCGAGCATGCGGTTTTCGATCATGCGGTAGCGGCTTTCCAGCGCCGCGCGCGCGGCCGGGGTGAGCGCCGGCCGGCCAGGACGTCCCAACGGCTTGAAGCCGGTGTGGATGATGACCTCGTCGGCAAGCCCCGCCGCCAGCAGGCTCTCCGCCACAAGCGGCCCGCCTTCGCTGAAGACGCGCGTGATCCCGCGATCCGCCAGCAAGCGCAGGGCCGCGAGCAGATCCAGCCGGCCGTCGATCGTCGGAATGCGCGCCACATCCGCGCCCGTGGCTTCCATGAAGGCGCGCGTCGCCTCTTCGCTCACATTCTCGCCGGCAATCACGAGCACAGGCGTCTCCCGCGCGGTCGCGGCGAGACGCGACCGCGGCGAGAGCGTCAATCTTCGGTCCAGCACCACGCGCAGCCGCTTGGCGCCGTCGAGGCCCGGCAGCCGCACGGTCATCAGCGGATCGTCCTCGCGCGCCGTGCCGGAGCCGACCATGATGGCGTCATGGAGCGAGCGCTGCACATGGGTGAAGGCGTCGGCGATGGGGCCGGTGATATGCAGGCGCGGGTCATGCGCGGCGCCGGCGGCGTAGCCGTCCGCCGTCTGCGCGAGTTTCAGCGTCACCGTCGGCCGATGCTTGGTGACGCGCAGTATATGGCCGAGATGGTCGCAGCGCGCGGCCGCCTTCTCAGGGCCGACAACGACCTCGATCCCCGCCTCGCGCAGCAGCGCATGCCCCCTACCCGCGACGCGCGGGTCCGGGTCTTCGATCGCCGTCACGACACGGGCGATCCCCGAAGCGATGATGGCGTCGACGCAGGGCGGCGTACGGCCGTGATGCGAACAGGGCTCCAGCGTGACATAGAGCGTCGCCCCGCGCGCTTCGGCGCCGGCGGCGGCGAGCGCGATGGTCTCGGCGTGCGGGCGCCCGCAGTCCGCCGTATAGCCCCGCGCGATGATCACGCCGTCCTTGACCACCAAGGCGCCGACGGCCGGATTGGGGGCCGTGCGGCCCATATTGCGGCGCCCGAGCGCCAGCGCCGCCGCCATATAGGCGCCATCGGTCGGGGCGAGCAGGATCTTTTCGTGGAGGCTCATTCGTCTTCGGCCGCGTCGGCCGTTTCGGCCCCGCTTTCCAATTCGTCGATCAGGGCGTTGAAATCGCGCGCCTCGCGGAAGTCGCGGTAAACGGAGGCAAAGCGCACATAAGCCACGGCGTCGAGCGAGCGCAAGCCTTCGATGATGAGCTCGCCGATGCGCTGGCTGTCGATCTCCGCCTCGCCGAGGCTCTCGAGCTGGCGGACGACGCCGGAAATCATCTGCTCGACGCGCTCGGGCTCCACGGGGCGTTTGCGCAGCGCGATCTCGACCGAGCGGGTGAGCTTGTCGCGATCGAAAGGCGCGCGCTTGCCGGATTTCTTGACGACGATGATCTCGCGCAGCTGCACGCGCTCGAAAGTGGTGAAACGTCCGCCGCAGGTCGGGCACACGCGCCGACGCCGGATGCAGGCGGAATCCTCAGCCGGGCGCGAATCCTTCACCTGGGTGTCGAAGGAGCCGCAATAGGGACAGCGCATCTTATGCCCTCGACAAGGCCCGGTTGGGTGGTCATCACCCGGCTTTTCTAACCGTCATTGCGAGGAGCAAAGCGACGAAGCAATCCAGAGCCGTGACCGCTGCCCTGGATTGCTTCGCTTCGCTCGCCATGACGAAAAAGCGCAGGGACGCAGATGAGAATCACCGCACCCCGCGCCTTTGGCGCCCCTCCCCCTAAGGGGAGGGTGTAAGCATCGCCCGATTAGCCGTAGATCGGGAACTTGGCGGTCAGCGCGTGAACCTTTTCCTTCACCGCCGCTTCCGTCGCCGCATTGCCCTCTTCGCCCTTCGACGACAGGCCGTCCAGAACCTCGACGATCAGGCCGCCAACTTCCTTGAACTCGGCCACGCCGAAGCCGCGCGAGGTCGCCGCCGGCGAGCCGAGACGGATGCCGGAGGTGACGAAGGGCTTCTCCGGGTCGAAGGGGATGCCGTTCTTGTTGCAGGTGATGTGGGCGCGGCCGAGCGCCGCTTCCGCCGCCTTGCCGGTGATCTTTTTCGGGCGCAGGTCGACCAGCATCAGATGGTTGTCGGTGCCGCCCGAGACAATGGCGAGGCCGGCGTCGACGAGCGTCTTGGCCAGAACCTGCGCGTTGTCCTTGACCTGCTGCTGATAGGCCTTGAACTCCGGCTTCAGCGCCTCGCCGAAGGCCACCGCCTTGCCGGCGATGACATGCATCAGCGGGCCGCCCTGCAGGCCGGGGAACACGGCCGAATTGATCTTCTTGGCGATGTCCTCGTCGTTCGTCAGCACCATGCCGCCGCGGGGGCCGCGCAGCGTCTTATGCGTCGTGGTGGTGACGACATGGGCGTGCGGGAACGGCGAGGGATGCAGGCCCGCCGCGACGAGGCCGGCGAAGTGGGCCATGTCGACCATGAAGTAAGCGCCGACCTCGTCGGCGATCTTGCGGAACGCCTCGAAGTCCCAAATGCGCGAATAGCCCGAGCCGCCGGCGATGATGAGCTTCGGCTTATGCTCGCGGGCGAGCGCGGCGACCTGCTCCATGTCGATGCGCTGGTCGTCCTTGCGCACGGTGTAGGGGATCGGCTTGAACCACTTGCCCGAGAGGTTCACGGGCGAGCCGTGGGTCAGATGGCCGCCGGCGGCTAGGTCGAGGCCCATGAAGGCGTCGCCCGGCTGCGCCAGCGCGAGGAAGACCGACTGGTTGGCCTGCGAGCCGGAGTTCGGCTGCACATTGGCGAAACCGCAGCCGAAGAGCTGCTTGGCGCGCTCGATCGCCAGATTCTCGGCGATGTCCACATACTGGCAGCCGCCGTAATAGCGCTTGCCCGGATAGCCTTCGGCATATTTGTTGGTGAGAACCGAGCCCTGGGCCTCCATCACCGCCTTGGAGACGATGTTCTCCGACGCGATGAGCTCGATCTCGTGGCGCTGACGGCCGAGCTCGAGCTCGATCGCCTTGGCGAGCTCCGGATCGGACTGCGCAAGGGAGGTGGTGAAGAAACCGGACTGGCTCATTGAATGTCCTCTAGCCTAAGGGGCGCGAGAGTAAGCGAAAAAACCGGCCTCCCCGTCTCGAGCGGCGAACCCGGCCCTCCATATCGCGCATGGTTGAGGCGTTCGCCTTATCACGGCCCGGGCGGGACGGGAAGAGCGGGGGTGGACGGCTGAGAAGCGTTGGGCGCGAGGAAATTCCTCTCCGCGCGCCAGATTTTCTTTGCCGGACTTAATCCGTATATCAAAGAAAGAGGTGAGCAATGCCCCGCGAGCATGTCGAAAATGGCCGAGTTGAACTGCGGCTGAAGCCCGAGGACAAGGCCGTGCTGGCGCGCGCCGCCGCCCTTGAACGGCTCGACTTGACCGGCTTCATCCTTCGCGCCGCGCTGCCGCGCGCGCAAGATGTGATCGCACAAGCCGAGCGACTGCAGCGGTCGGAACGCGACTCGTTGCGCGTGCTCGATCTTTTGGAAAACCCGCCGGAACCGACCGCACGTCTGATGCGTGGCAAAGGCCGGTTTTGCGCTTGAATGACGGCGCTGATTTGGGAGGAAAGTCCCCTCGCCAAAAACCATAACCGCAATGCATTTGACTGCGGCGAAATCGAACTCAACGCATACCTGAAAAGACGCGCGCCAGAAACAAGCAAACTGATAGCTACTCGCGACCATTGCTTTTAACGCGACGCTCACCGGCGAGACCGCGCCAGTCATCGCCCTTAATTTATCCCCACCCTCCAAACCTCCCCTATACTCCGCCTTGCCTCGCCAACTTGCAGGGGCGTCGTCAGGGTCGGCGGCGCCGGCGGGGTCGGTTAAGCGCGGGACGCGACCCTCGTTCCGCGCGGGAGTCCGGCGCCGCCCGCCGGGTCTCTCCTTCGTGGGGAGATTGCGTGGCGCAAGTCACGCAAAGGCTGGGCATAGTTTTCGCGCCCGCGACACGCGGCCGATTACCGAAAGGGAAAGCGCCGGCGGGCCGGAGGCGGCGCATGTTGACCCCTTGCGACGCGCTCGAAGGCTGATCGAGCCTTCGGGAAAGAAGCAGCCGCCGTCTGGCGGCTGCGCCGGACGAAGGAACCGCCACAGGATGGCGCTACTTCGGCCCGGAAAGGTGCGCGCGAATAAAGACCGCAGCCGGGACGCTCTGGTTCCGATGCGCTTATTTTCTCACGCTACCGGCCGAACGGGGCGGGGGCGTCCCGGCTTCCTGGATCAACCTGCGTCGGGAATCGGCGGCGGGAATTGTGGCGCTGGATCGCCCCCTCCCCGACCCTCCCCCGCTTCGCGGGAGAGGGAGCGGGTTGTCGCCTTCACGGAGAATGCCGATCGCGAGCGTCCCCTCTCCCGCTTGCGGGGGAGGGACAGGGAGGGGGTCGTTTCAGTAATGAGTCTGACGTCGTTAATTCACCAACACTCCAGCGCCGCATTTCACGCCGCTAACCCAAGTATCCGCCTGGCCAAGTCCGACGCCGAGTGTCTGGAGCAGTTGCGACAGCGTCTGATCGATGGGCGTTGTGGCGCTCGCCAGCGTCGTCGCCACGGTCTGGTCCAGGCCCGGGGGGACCAGCAGGCTGAGCCCCAAGGCCGTTACGGTCAACTGCAAATCGCCGAACAGATTGTAGAGGAGCGAAGAAATGAAGTCCGTCGTCGAGGTCGTCTTCTTCGTCGCCTGCAAAATGTCGGAGTAGGAAAAGGAAACCGGCGTGGGCTGCAGATTTGTGATCGTCGCATGGGCGAGACCAGTCACCTTGGCGATATTCGCCAAATTGAGCAGCGTCGCCGCGCCAGGATTGGGCGCGCTGGTGAAATTGCTGAACTGGGCGCCCGAGACATTCCCGATCCAGGCGTCCACGACCGCCGGCGTAACGCCCAATGTGACCGAAGCGCTTGTCGGGTCTCCAGAGCCGCATTGGACGCTGGAAAGCTGCGCGGTTCCCGAGGCGAGCTCGACATAGAGAGGCGCATGGACTGTTGTCGACAGGCCCGGAACAGTGAGTTCGAGCGTCAGCAGAAGACGCGTCTGCGCCGTGTGAACCGACGCGCCCGCGGCGCCGACCGCGACCCAGCTTGTCCCGACCGGCCGCTCGCCGATGGCGAGCTGCAGGGACGCCGAAGCGACGCCGGGAAGACCGAGGTTGAGGCTCAGCTGGATCTGATGCTGTCCATTGGCGATCTGGGCGATGGCGGAAACGAGGTCGAGGGCCGAGACGCTGACGGAAATCGGCGCGGGGGAGCCGACCGTCATCGAACCATAAGGGCCGTAAGAGAGCAGCTGACTGATCGGCGCCACTGCATTCGGCGCGATAGCGACAATCTGCGACAGCGCGGCGATCGCATTCGATCCGATCGCCGAATTGGCCTTGGCGGCGTCGAGCGTTGCGCCCAGAAGATCGCTCGCCTTGAAGCTTCCCGCCACAAGTTGGTCATAGGTGACGGCGGTCAGGCTCGCCCGTGTCGCAAGCGCATTGGAAAAAGTGAAGAGGTCGATGTTGGCGCTTGCGAGCGCTTGATAGTCCATAAGGGAGAGGGACAGATTGCCGCCGAGCAGCGCGCCGAGCAGAGCATTTTCGATACCGCCGTTCAGACCGAGAAGCCGCGATCCTATGGCGAAGGAGGCCAGCGCGTTCTGCGCGGCCGTGGCCTGAGCGGAAATCGTCACGCCCTGCTGCGACGCCCCGCCTGCAGCCGCGCCGCAAGGAGAAGCATTGGCGCAAGGATCAGAAATAGCGGCGGCCGTCGCGGGCGGCATGATCGTGAAAATGGCGCTGAAAATACGCGGCGCCGTGATTTGCGTCCTGAGCCGCACGCCATTCGCCGTCGCGAGCGGCTGCAACGTAAAGCGCTTGTCTGCAGGCAGGGAGGGGTCCGCGACATAGGCTCCGGTTTCCAGCGTCTGCAAAGCGTCGGCCGAAAATCCATTGAGCGCCAGCGTTGCGACGGCCGCGTCTCTCGCCTTTGCGAGATTGCCCGCCGCCGCCACGGCGGCGAGATCCGTCGCCGCCTGGAGGCGTCGCTTTTGATAGAAAAAACTGCCGAGATCGACCGCCAATGCGGCGACGCCGACGATGACCAACATGGCCAGGGCCGTCAATAAGGCGACGGAGCCCTTCCTGTCGGAAAGGAAGCGCCTGCTGCTGGGCGAGTTAGCCATGCGCCTTCCTCCCATCGTTCAGAACCCGCCGTTCTGGACCGCTGCGGAGCGGGCGATGGTCGGCGACGCCGAGGCAAGAACATTGTAGAGCTTGAATGCAGGGGAAGCCGACATGTCGTAGGTGAGCGTCACCTGAAATGTCCCGCCCTGCGAATTGGTCGCGACCGAAAGCTTTTGCGGATCGAGCATCCCATAGACGCCGACGTTTTTCGTTACATAGCTCTTTGCCAATTGGTCGCGCTCCGCCGCGCTGAGCCCGCTGACTGAGGCGCGCGCCGACTCCGCGGCGAGCTGCTGCACAGAATTGTAGACGCTGAATACCAGGCCAAAGCATATGATTCCGCATAGGATCAAGAATAGGACTGGAGCAATAAAGGCGAACTCTACCGCCACGACTCCCGAGCGGTTTTCAAGGAACCGCCGATCCAGCCGTTTAGCCATTGAACTTATTCCCGAATTTTTGCCTTGCCATCGTCGATCAAAGGTGGCGGCAAATTCCTAAGAAATGGATTATTCGGAAAAGCTTATTTCGAGATATCCTCGCAAAAAGAACTACTGCAACTAAAGCTGAAACATAGCCATTAGGGTAGCGCGGTTGCTCGAGAGTTGAACGCAACCTTAGACTAGATTTCCTCACAACCGCGGGAACAGAAGAATGCGCGCGTTATTCCGACTTGCCCTCCTCCTTCTGCTGACCTTCGCCCTTCCCGCGCGCGCCGCCTCATGCGGCGACTCGGCCGCCGGCTTCGAGGCTTGGCTTGACGACTTCAAGCAAGAGGCGACTGCGAAGGGGATTTCGCAAAAGACGCTCGACTCGGCGCTCGCCGACGTCGCCTATGATCGCGCCATCATCTCCCGCGACCGTAGCGGGCAGAAGGTCTTCAAGCTCAGCTTCGACAAATTTGCCGCCCGGCTGATCACGCCATCTCGGCTTGCGCGCGGTCGCAATCTGCTCGAGCGCCATGCCGATCTCTTGCGCCGGATCGAAGCCCGCTACGGCGTGCCCGGTCCTGTGCTGATTTCGATCTGGGGTCTGGAGACGGGCTTCGGCGACAGGAACGGTAATTTCAAAACCCTGCAGGCGCTTGCGACGCTCGCCTATGACTGCCGCCGCTCGGCGCAATTCACGCAGGAACTGAACGACGCCCTCAGGATCGTCCAATCGGGCGACATGTCGCCTGCTAGGATGCGCGGCGATTGGGCGGGCGAGATCGGGCAGACGCAATTCATGCCCTCCTCCTATCTTAAATACGCCGTCGATTTCGACGGCGATGGCAGACGCGATCTCATTCTCTCAAACGCCGACACCCTCGCGTCGACCGCGAATTTCCTGCGCGGCAGCGGCTGGCAGGCCGGCGCCGGCTGGGCCGAAGGCGAGCCCAACTTCCCCGTCTTTCTCGAATGGAACCAGTCGCGGGTCTATGCGCGAACGCTTGCCCTTTTCGCCACGAAGCTTGCAGGCGAGCGATAAGGCGTAGGATTACACTACGCTCTTCTGATAGTCCTTCACATCGGAGAACTTGATCGCCGGATTGCGCTCCGCGTCGTAATTGAGCTGAAACGCCGAGGTGCTCATGAACACCGGCGCGCCGTCGAGATCGTCGGCGATGCTGGAGCCATTCGAGTCGATGAAGCTTTTGAGCTTCGCGGGCTCGTCGGAAGTGATCCAGCGGCAGATGGTGAAGCGCGAGGTTTCGTAGCGCGTCGTCAGTCCATATTCGGCGCCGAGCCGCGTCGCCAGCACGTCGAGCTGCAGTGCGCCGACGACGCCGACGATGGAGCCGGCGCCGTCATGCGGCGTGAAGACCTGCACCACGCCCTCCTCCGCCAATTGCTGCAAGGCTTCGCGCAGCTTCTTGGCCTTCATGGCATCGGAGATGAGAATGCGGCGCAGAATTTCCGGCGCGAAGCTCGGCACGCCGCGGAAGACGATATCCTCGCCTTCGGTCAGCGTATCGCCGATGCGCAATTGACCATGGTTCGGCAGGCCGACGACATCGCCTGCATAAGCTTCGTCGGCGATCGAACGGTCGCGCGCAAAGAAGAACTGCGGCGCGTTGATCGGGATGTTCTTGCCGGTGCGGATGAGCTTCGCTTTCATGCCGCGCGTGAGTTTGCCGGAGCAGACGCGCATGAAGGCGATGCGGTCGCGGTGGTTGGGATCCATATTCGCCTGGATCTTGAAGACGAAGCCGGTCATCTTTGGCTCATTCGCCTGCACCACGCGCTTGTCGGCCTCCTGCGCGCGCGGGCTCGGCGCATATTCGGCCATGGCGTCGATGAGATCGCGCACGCCGAAATTGCGCAGCGCGCTGCCGAAGAAGACGGGCGTGAGATGCCCCTCGCGAAAGGCCGCGAGATCGAAAGGTTTCGACCCCTCCTCCGCGAGCATCGCCTCCTCCCGCCAGGCGTCGGCGGCGTTGGGCAGGAGCGTATCGAAGATCGGATCGTCGAGGCCGTTCGTTTGCAGCAGGTCGGCGTCCTTGTCGATCTGGCGCACCGTTTTGGTCGCGAAACGATAGGTGCCCGCGAAATTCTTGCCGCCGCCGATGGGCCAGGTGATCGGCGTCGTATCGAGCGCCAGCGTCTTCTCGATCTCGTCGAGCAGCTCGAAAGGATCGCGGCCCTCGCGGTCGAGCTTGTTGACGAAGGTGACGATGGGGATGTCGCGCAGGCGACAGACTTCGAACAGCTTGCGCGTGCGCGCCTCGATGCCCTTGGCCGCGTCGATGACCATCACCGCCGCATCGACGGCCGAGAGCGTGCGATAGGTGTCTTCCGAGAAGTCCTCGTGGCCGGGCGTGTCGAGCAGATTGAAGACGCAATCGGCATATTCGAAGGTCATCACCGAGGTCACGACCGAAATGCCGCGCTCGCGCTCGATGCTCATCCAGTCCGAGCGCGTCTGCTGGGCGTTACGCTTGGCCTTCACCGCGCCGGCAAGCTGAATGGCGCCGCCGAAGAGCAGGAGCTTTTCGGTAAGCGTGGTTTTGCCGGCGTCGGGGTGCGAGATGATCGCGAAAGTGCGTCGCCGCGAAACGGGGTCGCGGGTGGTGGCGGTGGTCAAGCGTGGCTCGTTTCTAGAGGAACTGGTTTGGAGATGGGATTAACGGCAAGCGGCCTGCCTCGCAATCCCGAAGAGGCGCAGGTCAATCAGGCGAACAGCGATCCAGCGTCATTAGCCGCAGATACCTCCCCTTTACGGGGAGGTCGGCGGCCCCAGGCCGCCGGGTGGGGTCCGTGCAGGAGCGGCAGGGTTGGGGCTTTACCCCACCCGACCCCGCTTCGCGGGGCCACCCTCCCCGTAAAGGGGAGGGATTGGCTCACGCCCAGCGGGGCGCTCCCTGATAGGAGGCGCATGCCGGCTCGGCGCGGTCTCCTCACTCTTCGCGATAATCCAGACCGAGAAAGTCGCGACTCATAATTTTTCAGCCATTTGAGCCTCGCATAAAGCGCGCCTGACAGCTGGTCGATCGTAAAAAAACTCCTGCTCTTACGCGAAATCCCCCCCGAGCGCCTCGCGCGTCGCCTCCGACATCACCGCCATATGGCTGTAGTTCGGATGCGAGAGCCCCAGGATCGCCCGTGCATTCAGCTGCCGGAAGGCCTCGACCTGCGCGTCCGTGAAGAGAAAATGCACGAATTGCACGCTGCTCGCCTTGCCGTCGGCCGTGGTGCGGTCCTGGTCGGTCTCGGCCTTGCCGATCACGCGCTCGGAGCCGATCTCGATAAAGGCGGCGTCCTCGACGCCGCCTAGCCCGGCCAGCACGCGGGCGCGGCGCAGCGGATCGTCGATCTCGATCATAAAGGTCGCGACAAGTTCGCGCCCCTTCGGGATGAGCGGGTTATAGGCGGCGAGTTCTTCGGGGATCTGCGCGTCGCCGCCGCGCTCGATGTGCAGCATCTCCTGCACTTGCAGCCACATCGTGTCGAAGCTCTCGAAATAGAAGGTCACGAAAGGCCCGACCTCGACGCGGCGGTTGCGCTTGATCGCCGTGATGCGCTTGCGGTGCTCCGCTCGCGTCTTGGCGTATTCCGCCCAGGGGAGAATGTCGGCTCGGGTGATTTCGGTTTTGCTTGACATGAGACTCTCTCGAACCCTCACCCTGGGTAAATAGCTAATCTGTCGTCGTTGACCCCAAATACTTCCCCTTTACGGGGAGGTCGGTCGCCGAAGGCGGCCAGGTGGGGTTCGCGCCGCAACGGTAGCGGTGGGGCTTTACCCCGCCCGACCCGGCTTCGCGGGGCCACCCTCCCCGTAAAGGGGAGGGATGAGTCGCCCGACGCCGCCCTATTCGCTCGCGACGCCGTAAGCGCGCGCCATCAGCACGATCGGGTGGCTCACCCGCTCGTGCTTCGGCTTGTCGCCGGCGAGCGTCTCGATCCCCTGCTCGATGTGAATGCCCGCGAGCGGGCACTCCGACACCACATGCTTCTTGCCGGCGGTATCGAGCTGGCGCATGGCCGGCTTGCCGACCTTCATCGCGGTTTCGAAATTGCCCTTCTTATAGCCCCAGGCGCCGCCATGGCCCGAGCAGCGCTCGACAACTGCGACGTCGGCCTGAGGAATGAGCCTCAGTAGCTCCGCGCCCTTCTGGCCGAAGTTCTGCGCGCGAGAGTGGCAGGACATATGGAAGGCGACGCCGCCGTCGACGGGCGCCATGCCTTCGGCAAGCCCCTCTTTCTTGGCGATGTCGACGATATATTCGGACAGGTCGAAGGTCGCCTCGGCGAGGCGCTTCACGCTTGCGTCATTCGGCAGAATAAGCGGCCATTCGAATTTCAGCATCAGCGCGCAGGACGGCACCGGCGCGACAATGTCGTAGCCTTCGTCGATATAGGGCGCCAGCGCCGCCGCGACCTTGCGCGCCCCATCGGCGACCTCGTCGAGCAGCCCCTGCTCCAGCTTCGGCATGCCGCAGCAGCCCGGATAGGCCACCTTGGTCTCGACGCCATTTTTCGCGAGCACCGCAATCGCCGCTACGCCGATCGAGGTGTCGTTGTAATCGCCATAGCAGGTTGCGTAGAGAGCGACCTTGCGGGCTTTGGCGGGCGCCGCCTCGTCGCGGGCGGGCGGATTGGCCTTGGCGCGCGCCTCTAGCGTCTGGCTGGCGTATTTCGGCAGCTCGGCCTTCGTGTCTATGTCCGCAAATTTTTCTTCGAGCGCGCGCAACGGGCTGCCGCGGCGCGTCGCCCAATTGACGGCGCCCGAAATCAGAGTCGCCCATTTGCCGTTGCGGTCGGTCTCCGTCAGCGCGCGATCGGCGGCGCCGACGCCATTCTTTTTCGCCTCGACCGCGCGGTAACGCAGCAGCAGATGCGGGAAGTCGAGATTGAACTCGTGCGGCGGAACATAGGGGCACTTCGTGAGGAAGCACATGTCGCAGAGCGTGCAGGCGTCCACGACCTTCTTGAAGTCTTTGCTGTCGACCGTATCGAGCTCGCCGCTTGCCGATTCGTCGACAAGATCGAAGAGCCTCGGAAAACTGTCGCAGAGATTGAAGCAGCGGCGGCAGCCATGGCAAATGTCGAAGATGCGGCGCATTTCCGCGTCGAGCTTCGCCTCGTCATAGAAATCGGGATTTTCCCAATCCAGCGGGAGTCTGGTTGGCGCCTCGAGACTGCCTTCTCTCATGATCGTCCTGCTTCAAGCCGCGCTTTGGCCTCTCCCCATAAAAACGGGGAGAGGCTGGTCGTCAGGGGCCAGCGAGAGGAACTGGGGCTAGCCCGGCCCCTCACCCCCGCCGCACAGCGTCTTTCAACGCCTTATCGCGCGACGGGGGAATTCCGAAAAACTTACTTCAGCTCGTCGAGCGCCTTCTGGAAGCGGCCAGCGTGGGAGCGCTCGGCCTTGGCGAGCGTCTCGAACCAGTCGGCGATTTCCTCGAAGCCCTCTTCGCGAGCCGAGCGGGCCATGCCCGGATACATGTCGGTGTATTCGTGGGTCTCGCCGGCGACGGCGGCCTTGAGGTTGTCGGCGGTCTTGCCGATCGGGAGGCCGGTGGCCGGATCGCCGACGACCTCGAGGAATTCGAGGTGGCCGTGGGCGTGGCCGGTCTCGCCTTCCGCGGTGGAGCGGAACACGGTGGCGACGTCGTTGTAGCCTTCGACGTCGGCCTTTTGAGCGAAATAGAGATAGCGGCGGTTCGCCTGCGATTCGCCGGCGAAGGCGGCCTTCAGGTTCTCTTCGGTCTTGCTGCCCTTGAGCGTTGCCATTTATTGCCTCCAAGGAGAAATTTCGTAACGGAGCCTCTAGGGCTCCGTGACGCATTATTAGAATAATTCAAAACTGAGCGGCAGTCCAACTGAAATATGATCGAGCGCGCCGCCTTTCCGCCCGTTCTTGCACACGCCTATTTGATCCCCACTACCATGGAGTCCGGCCCGACGAGATGCTCGACGCGGGTCTCGCTGAAGCCCGCGTCCTTCATCCAGCCCTGGCAGTCGGCGCCGGTATAATCGAAGCCGCCCTGGGTTTCGATCAGCATGTTGAGGCTCATCAGCAGGCCGAAAGCGTTCTGGCGGCGGTCGTCGTCGATGAGCGCCTCATAGACGATGAGCGCGCCGCCGGCGGGCAAGGCCTCATGAGCCTTCTTCACGAGGAGGCGTTTCTGCTCGAGATCCCAATCGTGCAGGATGTGTCCCATGATGATCACATCCGCTTGCGGCAGCGCGTCTATGAAAAAATCGCCCGCGTGGAACTGCAGCCGCTCCGACAGTCCGTTTGCGGCGACGAATTCGTCGAAGATCAGCCCGACGGGCGGCAGGTCGAAGCCCCCGCCGCTCAAATGCGGATGGGCGCGCGCGATGGTGACGGGAACCATCCCCTGGGCGACGCCCACATCGACGAAGCTCTTATAGTTCTTCCACGGAAATTTGCCGGCGATGGCGTTGGCGGCTCCGGCGCTCACCCCGCTCATCGCGGCGAGGAAGCCGCGCAGCCGCGCCGGATCGGCATAGAGCGCGGCGAAGAAGTCGCCCTCTTCCTTGTTCTCGCTCTGGCGTTGGCCGGTCTTCAGCGCCTCGGTGAGATGGCCCCAGCTTTCGTAAAGCCGGGTGTTGGCCATCTCCAAAAGCCCGCCGACATAGCTGGGCCGGGCGCGCACGAGGAAGAAATCGGCGTCGGGCGCATTGCGGTAGTTGCCGTCCTGACGCTCCAGCAGCTTCAGGGCGACCAGCGCGTCGAAGAAATCCCGCGCCGAGCGCTCATGGAGGCCGAGCCGCTGGCGTAGCGATTCGAGATCGGCGGGGCCTTCCGCCAGCGCGTCGAAGACGCCGAGCTCCACGGCCGAAAGCAGCGCTTTGGCGTTCCAGAAAGACATGCCGAGGACGAGGAGCTTTTCGGGCGAGGGCCGCACGGTCATGACAAACCTCTTCTCGAAAAGCTAATTCCTTTTCATGGCCGACCAATATCACAGCTTCACGGCGCTCGCCGCGCGCGAGGTCAAGGATGTACACTACCGCATCCGGCTCACGGCGCGTCCTTCTCCGATCGCCATCGTCGCGCCGCATGGCGGCTTCATCGAGCCGGGCACGTCGGAGATTGCCGCGGCGATCGCCGGCGAGACGCATTCGCTCTACTGTTTCGAGAGCCTGATGATGCGCGCCAAAGGCGACGGGTTGCATATCACCTCGACGCGTTTCGACGAGCCGCAAGCCTTGCTGCTGGCGGCGCGTTCGGAAATCGTTGTCGGCGTGCATGGCCGGAAGAATGGCGCGGACCCGGCGGCGGTCTGGGTCGGCGGCCTGCACGAGGAATTGCGCGACGCCATCTGCGCCGCGCTGACAGTCTGCGGATTTGGAGCCAAAGCCGTCGGAGAGGGGCATCCGCTCGCGGGTCGCGATCCCGCCAATATTTGCAACAAGGGGCGCCTCGGCGCCGGCGTGCAACTGGAGCTGCCAAGAGCGCTCAGGATCGCCTTTGCGAAGGACGCGGCAAATAGCCGCGCCTTCGCCGAGGCTGTGCGGGGAGCGCTGCGAAGCTGAAGGGATTTTCGAAAAATATCCCGGGGATGGCGCAGCATGCCGCTTATTTTGGCGCGGTCTCAGATTTACTTCCAGCGCCCTTTAGCCTAGCCGTGCTGTGTGCTGAAAAGACGCACGGTCCAAAAATGCGGCCAAAGGAAAAAAACGATGTCGCTTCCCAACCAGCCTTCCAAAATGAAGCCCCTGTTCATCGCTCTGGGCGTCATTGCGCTCATTGTCGCGCTCATCACCCAGGCTCCGCACCTGGTTCGGGCGCTGTCCGCTTAAGTTAGATCAGAATGCTTCGGGCTCGAGCTGGAAGCGCTTCCGGGGTCGCCATGGCGACCCCGTTTTCGTTTGGCGTCCAGCTCTGCGGCTGAAGGACTGGCGCTCAGCCTCTCCGCTTCTTCCCTGCAAAGGGATTATCCCCCGCCCGCTTCGAGATGCGGATCGGCACGCCCGGCAGATCGAAGGTCTTGCGCAGCCCGTTGATCAGGAAGCGCTCATAGCTTGCCGGCAATTCCTCGAGCTGATTGCCGAACAGCACGAAATGCGGCGGGCGGGATTTGGCCTGGGTCATATAGCGGATCTTGATGCGCCGGCCGGAAACGGCGGGCGGCGGCGTCTCTTCCACCGTCTGCAGCAGCCAGCGGTTCAAGCGCGCCGTGGCGATGCGCCTGTTCCAGACCTCATGGGTCGCGACGATCCCCTCCATGAGCCTGTCGAGCCCCTGCCCCGTCGCGCCGGAGACCGGCACAACCGGACAGCCGCGCACCTGCGGCAGCAGCCGCTCGGCGTCTTCGCGCAGCTTTATCAGCGTCGCGCCCTTGTCCTCGATCAAATCCCATTTGCCGAGGCCGATCACGAAGGCGCGGCCCTCGCGCGCGGTGAGATCGGCGATGGTCAAATCCTGCTTCTCGAAGGGGATCGTCGAGTCGATCAGCAGGACCACCACTTCCGAGAAACGCACGGCGCGCAGCGCATCGGCGGCCGAGAGCTTTTCGAGCTTGTCGATCACCTTGGCGCGCTTGCGCAGGCCCGCCGTGTCGAAGAGTTTGATCTTGCGGTCGCGCCACAGAAAATTGACGCCGATGGAATCGCGGGTGATGCCCGCCTCTGGCCCGGTCAGCAGGCGCTCCTCGCCGAGAATGCGATTGATCAGCGTCGATTTCCCGGCATTGGGCCGCCCGACGACGGTGATGCGCAGCGGCTTGGTGACGTCGAGATCGCTGCCGTCCTCCTCGTCGTCATAGAGGTTTTCGTCCTGCTCTTCCTCTTCCTCGGCAGGCTCGGCGGTCTCTTCGGGCAGCGCCTCGCGCAGCGCAGAGTAGAGCTCACTCATGCCCTCGCCATGCTCGGCGGAAAGCGGGACCGGGTCGCCGAGGCCCAGCGAATAGGCCTCGAAAGCGCCCGCCTCACCCGCCTTGCCTTCCGCCTTATTGGCGATGAGGATCACCGGCTTGGCGGCACGGCGCACGAGATCGGCGAAATATTTGTCGTCCGGCGTCACGCCGACGCGGGCGTCGATGACGAAGAGAATGGCGTCCGCGGAGAGGATGGCGCTTTCGGTCTGGGCGCGCATGCGCCCTTCGAGGGTCGCGGCGGCGCCCTCCTCCAACCCGGCTGTGTCGATGATGGTGAAGCGCAGATCGGCGAGCTTGGCCTCGCCCTCGCGGCGGTCGCGGGTGACGCCAGGGCGGTCGTCGACCAGCGCCAGCTTCTTGCCGGTCAGCCGGTTGAAGAGCGTCGACTTGCCGACGTTGGGCCGGCCGATGATGGCGAGCGAGAAGGACATTTCTTCAGTTTTCTCCGGAAGACCAGCGGGCATAACACAGATAAGCCGGCGGACGACCAGTTTACCCAAAAAAATGGCCCCCTCCCCAACCCTCCCCCGCTTCGCGGGAGAGGGAGCAGATTGTGGCCTTCATCGACAATGCCGATCAGGAGCGTCCCCTCTCCCGCGCAGCCCGTCGAAAGACGGGCGTCCTTCGGACGCCCTATGCGGGGGAGGGACAGGGAGGGGGTCGCGGGGATCATAAGCCGGTCCGCGCGCTGCGCCGAGCCGGACCGATCGAAGCCCCAGCGGCGTCCGTCCCCTCAACTCAGACCGGCCGGCCGAT
This sequence comes from Methylocystis sp. MJC1, assembly GCF_026427715.1. NCBI lineage: Bacteria > Pseudomonadati > Pseudomonadota > Alphaproteobacteria > Hyphomicrobiales > Methylocystaceae > Methylocystis > Methylocystis sp. MJC1. The sequence goes on from NZ_CP107558.1 coordinate 2,502,736, forward strand.
GCTGACGTAACGCAGGCCGTAACGCTCCGCTTCTCCGACCGGATAGACGTTACGAAGATCGACCAGGATCGGGTCGGCGACCAGTTCCTTCACCCGGCCGAGATCCAGGGCGCGGAACTCGTCCCATTCCGTCACCAGCGCGACAGCATGGGCGCCCGTCACGCAATCATAGGCGTTGCCGGCGTATTCGATCGTCGGCATGAGCGCCTTCGCCTGCGACATGCCTTCGGGATCGTAGCCGCGCACGGTCGCCCCCGCGTCGAGCAGCGCCTGCACGATCGCCAGCGAGGGCGCGTCCCGCATGTCGTCGGTATTGGGCTTGAAGGTCAAGCCCAACAAGGCGATCGTCTTGCCGCGCACCGAGCCGCCGCAGGCCGCGATGATCTTGCGGCCCATGGCGCGCTTGCGCTGATCGTTGATGCTGACCACGGTTTCGACGATGCGAACGGGCGCCTCGAAGTCGTGGCCGGTCTTGACCAGCGCCAGCGTATCCTTCGGGAAGCAGGAGCCGCCATAGCCCGGCCCGGCGTGCAGGAACTTGGAGCCGATGCGCTTATCGAGGCCGATGCCGCGCGCGACATCCTGCACATTGGCGCCCGTCGCCTCGCACAGATCAGCGATCTCGTTGATGAAGGTGATCTTGACGGCGAGGAAGGCGTTGGCGGCGTATTTGATCAGCTCTGCAGTCCGACGCTCCACAAAGACCATCGGCAGGCCGTTGAGCGAGAGCGGGCGATAGATCGCCGCCATGACCTCGCGGGCGCGCTCGCTCTCGACGCCGAGCACGACGCGGTCAGGCCGCTTGAAATCTTCGATCGCGGCGCCTTCGCGCAGGAACTCCGGATTGGAGACCACGTCGATCTGCAGGCCCGGGCGCGTCTCACGCACGATGCGCTCGACCTCGTCGCCGGTCCCCACCGGCACGGTCGATTTATCGACGACGACGAGCGGCCCGGTGGCGGCGCGCGCAACTTCAGCCGCAGCCGCGAAAACATAAGAAAGGTCCGCATGGCCGTCGCCGCGACGTGAGGGCGTGCCGACCGCGATGAAGACCGCATCGACGCCCGCCACGGAGGCTTTCAGATCGGTCGAAAAGCTCAGACGTCCGTCGCGAACGTTGCGCTCCACCAGTTGCTCGAGACCCGGCTCATAGATCGGCATCACGCCCGCTTCGAGGGCTTTGATTTTCGCCTCGTCGAGATCGACGCAAACGACCGTATGGCCGAAATCCGAAAAGCACGCCCCTGACACGAGACCCACGTAACCACTGCCAATCATTGCAATGCGCAAAATCCACTCTCCCTCGGTTCGTGGGGGCGTTCGGCCGACAGGCTCTCGCAGCGGAAGGAGTTCCGCACAGGCGGGTTAGCTACCCAGTATTACAGATTCTTGTCAGCGATCTCTGGCAGGCTTCCTTACAGAAGGGAGGCGGGAAAGTCGACTTGGGCGTTGGGGTGTGGGGCGAGGCCGGGGCTCTTTGGACCCGAATCGTATTGACAATGTAGATACAACCCACCATCTTTCCCCCATGTCTCGTTCCTCCTCTTCCGATAGCTTGGAAGCTGCCGCGCGCCCATCGACGGCCGATGCGAAAGCCAGCATCAACCTGCGTATCGAAGCGAATACGCGCCAGCTTATCGACGAGGCTGCGGCGGTCCTCGGAAAGACGCGCACGGAGTTCATGATCGAGAGCGCCCGAAGGCAGGCGATCGACGTGTTGCTGGATCAACGGCTGTTCGCGCTCGACCCGGACCGTTACGACGCCTTCATGCGCGCGCTCGACAATCCGCCGGCGCCGGGACCGAAGCTCGAGTCGCTGCTGCGCCGGGTTCCGGCATGGGGGAAGTAGCGCGCGCCGCGCTTTCGGCGCCCGTTCCACTTACCGCCGAACATGATCTCTCCGATTTCGACTGCGGCGAACCCGTCCTGAACGATTGGCTGCGGCATCGCGCGCTCAGAAACGAAAGCCGCTTTTCGCGAAACTATGTGGTCTGCGCGGGCAAGCGTGTGGTCGCCTATTACTGCGTTTCGGCCGGGGCCGTGGAACGCGCCGCGGCGCCCGGCAAGATGCGCCGCAACGCCCCCGACGCCATTCCGGTCTCGGTGATCGGGCGTCTTGCCGCGAGCCGGGAGCATGCGGGCAAAGGACTCGGCGCCGATTTGCTATCCGACGCCCTGCGCCGCATCACGGCGGTATCCCAGAGCATCGGCGTCGCCGCCGTGCTGGTGCACGCCAAGGACGAGGCGGCGAAGCGGTTTTATCTGCGCTGCGCGGAGTTTATCGAGTATCCGGCGGATAGCGGGATTTTGTTTTTGCCGATTGAGACGGTGATTCGGTCGCTAGTTTAGGAGTCGGCCGCCCGGTTAAGCTTCGACCATTAGATCAAAACCTCTTCAGGTCGAAGACCGCTCGGTTCGCCGCAGTTTATCCCCCAAACCGCCAACGTCCTCGAAGAACCAACATGTTGTCCCCCTATTTGACTCATAAACGAAGTTTCGCAGCGGCTCACTTCGAGCCAAGGCGCTTTCTATGTCGCCAATGATCGCAAGACAAAGCCGGTAGTTGACGAATTTTTGGATGAGCAAACCGGCAAACCCGGTTCTCAATCGGAGGAAATCTTCCGTAAGGCGTTCGATGGGCAAAACGACGACATCGGCTCGCTGACCAAGAGCCTCGCTTACGAGATCGTTGACCTCTGCTTCGGCGGAAATTCGAGGGCCCTCCGCGCCGCAACTGAATACGCGGACCCCGCTAATGAGCAAAACGTTACCATTCATAGAACCGTTCTTTCTGTCAGCCGCGTAGAAAATCGAACACGATCTCGCGATGCAAAAGAGGATATTTCGTTGAACAATCGTTTCGTATTGATCTCCGGCTGTTCCGGCGGGGGCAAATCGACCCTGTTGGCCGAACTGAGCGCTCGCGGCCATGCCGTTGTCGAGGAACCGGGCCGTCGCATCATAGCCGAGGAACTGGCAACCGCGGGAAAAGCTCTCCCTTGGGTCGATCAAGCGGCGTTTCTTCGTCGCGCCATAGATATGGCTTTGGCCGATCGCATTTCTGCAGCGGCTCATGAAGGGTGGGTGTTCTTCGACCGCGGTCTTGTGGATGCTGCGTCCGCGTTGGAGACTCTTACGGGAGAGCCGGTGCTGCGTCCTCTTTGCACAAGCCAGCGCTACCATCGCCGAGTCTTCATGGCTCCACCGTGGCCCGAAATCTATGTGACGGACCCCGGCCGCCAGCACGGATTCGAGGCTGCAACGGCGGAGTATCATCGCTTGATGACGGCGTTTCCCGCCCTGGACTATGACGTGATCAACTTGCCGCAGACTGCGATATCGGCGCGCGCCGATTTCGTGCAGGCGTGTCTCGGGAACGTCGCCTAGCCAAGGCAAACCGCTAAAAGCGGATAGCCCGCCAAACGCGAAACCACCTCATTTCATTCCCACTCTATTGTTTCCAACCCGTCATCAAAGCGTATCATCCCGTCGATAGCTCCTGTTTTTGTAGGACTTTTCAACAGGGGCAATAAGCATGGAGACTAATCCGCCGGAGCGAGCCAGGGGGCGGATCAGCAGGTTTTATCTCCGATGGGCGCTGGTCCCGATTGTCTTGGCGTCGGGTTTCGCCGGCCTTGGATATGAAATCGTTTGGACCCGCATGTTGAGCCTTGCGCTCGGTAGCGAGATGATGGCCGTGCTCGGGGTCGTCGCAGGGTTTTTCAGCGGATTGGCTCTGGGCGCCTTCGTTCTCGATCCGTTGATCAGGAAAGCGCGAGCGCCCTGTCGCGCCTATGCGGCTCTCGAAGCCGCGATCGGGACTTGGGCTGTCGTGAGCGCCTGGCTGCTTCCGGGCGCCGCTCGGATCATGCCGGAGTTGGTTGGCGCCGAGCCGTCGCCGCTTGCGCTGTGGTTCGCCAGCTTTGCCCTGCCGGCGCTGGCGCTTCTCCCGGCGACGGCGGCGATGGGCGGAACGCTGACCGCGCTCGACCGTCTTACCGCGACGATCGAGGGCGACGCCCATGCGAGCGCCGGCGTCTATGGAGCCAACACCGCCGGCGCCGTCGCGGGCGCCCTGGCCTGCGCATTTCTTCTCGTGCCGCAACTGGGCTTGTCGAACACGCTCTTTGGCCTTGCCGGATTGAACGCGCTCTGCGCTTTCGGCGCCCTCGCCTTGCAAAGAGACACCGACGAAGCGGCGGAGCCGACGATCTTGCGGCCGGCGCCGGACGGTGCGCGGCGCCTGACGATCACCTTGTTTGCGACGGGCTTGCTTGGGATCGCCTTCGAAACGCTCGTCGTTCGGCTTGCGGCGCAAATCCTTCAGGATACCGTCTACACTTTTGCCGCCCTGCTTGCCGCCTACCTTCTTGGCGTCGCGGCCGGCGGGCTGCTGTGGCAAAGGTTCGGGCGGCAAGGCGATCACTCGAGCCTCGGCTGGCTTTTGGCGGCGAGCGCTTTTTCCTGCCTTTTGACCGCAGCTTTCGCGCCCTTTGGCACACCCCTTGCCGAAGGCGCCGCGGCAAGCGGCGTCATTGGCGAATTTGCGGTTGCGATCGCGTTTTTCTTGCTCCCATCATGCGCAATGGGCGCTCTGTTCGGCTATTTGGCTCAGCAAGCGCGTGACGCGCGTGGTTCGCTGGGCTGGGCCGTCGGCGTCAATAGCCTCGGGGCCGCGCTGGCCCCGCTGGCGACCGCGCTCATTCTCATTCCCAGCTTCGGCGTCTGGCGTGCGCTGGCGCTGGTGGCGCTCGGCTATCTGCTGTTGCTTCCACTACGCCAGGCGTCGCTTATCGCTCTTGCCGCGCCCGCTCTGCTCGGCGTGTTTTTATTCATAAGGCCCGAGCCGTCCTTGATACGGCCGCCCAATGGCGGCGCCGTGCTGGCGACACGCGAGGGGCCGATGGCGACGGCGAGCGTCGTCGATGATGCAGCGGGCGTGCGCTATCTCGATATCAACGGTCATTTTCGCATGGGCGGCACGAGCTCCGCCCGTTCGGATTATCGGCAGGCGATATTGCCGCTGCTTCTACATCCGGCGCCACATCGGGCCCTGTTCCTGGGCGTCGGCACGGGCGCGACGCTCATAGGCGGCGCGATGATGCCCGGCGTCGAGGCGCATGGGGTGGAGCTTCTTCCCGAAGTGGTGGAGTTGCTGCCCTGGTTCGCCAATGAGACGCAAAGCGTCGCGCTTCCCAAAGTGACTGTCGCCGATGCGCGTCGTTACGTCACCGCCGATCGCGAACATCACGATGTCATTATCGCCGACCTCTTCCACCCCGCTCTGGACGGCAGCGGCGCGCTCTACACCACCGAGCATTTCGCCGCGGTGCGAGAGAGATTGGCCCCCGGCGGGATTTTTTGCCAGTGGCTGCCTTTGTATCAACTCGATCTGCCCTCGCTACGCGCCATTATTCGCAGCTTTCTGGAAGTCTATCCGGGCGGCTCAGCTTGGCTCAATCATTATAGCGTGCGAACGCCGATGCTGGCCCTCGTCGGTCCGCGCGACGCGGGTGCGCCCGCGTTCGACACGCTTGCAACAAGACTCGACGAACCTTCGCTCGCTGCTGTCGTCAGACCGCTCGGGTTTATCGCGCCAATCGACCTCCTCGGGCAATTTTTAGGTGGACCGCGCGCTTTGGCGGCTTTCGCTGGGGACGGGCCGCGTAACACTGACGACAGGCCTTTCGTGACCTTCGACGCGCATCGCAATGTGGCTGCATTGACCGCCCCGCCGTGGAAGACTCTGCTCGCCGTCTCGCGCGGGATGATCACTGACGCTGGCGAGCTATTGCCTGCCGGAAGGCAAGACGCTTTTGCCGCGCGTCTCGCCTCCTATTGGCGCGCGCGCAATCGCTTTCTGGAGGCCGGCGCGGCCTTGCCGGGAGAACCGCGCGGGCGCGCTCTGATCGACGCCGCATCGCAAGGGCTACTCGAGACGCTCCGGCAGAGTGAAGAGTTCGAGCCGGCTTACGGCCCTCTGATCAGCATGGCGCGAGCGTTGATTGCGTCGGACCGCGCCGCAGGCGTCGCGCTGCTGCGCGAGATCGACGCCGCGGCGCCTATGCGCGGCGCCGCTCGCGAACTGCTGGCAAGGGACGCCAGCCGGTGACGCCTTGCGAATGACGGACAAGACTCTCACGGCGTGAATTTGATCTCGTAGCCCCAGCAATCCAGCCTGTCAGGGATGGCGTTGAGCGCCACTGTGACTCTGACGTCGCCCTGGTTCTTCGGAACCTCGTGATAGAGGTAGCTTGGGAACAAAATCAGGTCCCCCGGCTCGGCCTCGGGCACCACATATTTTCCGGCGTTGAACGGCCCCACTGCCGCCGAGCGCGTGTGATGCCGAAAAGAAAATTCGAATCCGCCCGGCGGCCGGACAAACGCCGTGCGGCTGCCGGGATGCGACGGCGTGAGATAAAAAACGCCCGACGCAAAACTATTGGCGTGCGAATGAAGCGCCTGGCTGCCGCCGGGCTCCAGCACATTCGTCCACATTTCCTTGATGGTCCACTGCAGCCGCTCGCCAAAGAGGAGCGCGCCGAAGTCGGCGAGCTTGGGAATCGCCAGCTCGGAGAGCTGCTCGAACAGCTTATTGTGGCGCGGGTCGGAGATCTGGGTGTGAAAGAGTTGATCCGACCGTAGATTTTTCTCGATCGGCGCGTCGCGAATTGCGGCGACAGCCGCGGCCACCAACTCCGGGCTCAACACGCCCGGACAACGCATGAGCGGAATGGGAAAGAGCGGTTCGACTTGATCCATGGCTGAGTGACTCTGCGCTGCTTGATCGCCGTTTATGAACGCTTATGCGAAGATTGCACAAGGGGCGTCAGTGGCGAGATTTCTCATGCGCGTGTTTGCTCTCCGCAGCTTTGGAGCGCTCCGGCTGTTTCGCTGGCAATTGATCGGGCCGAAGGACGTCGATCTTGTCGTTTGCGGCGTGACGCTGCTCGCGAACCTCATCCGCAGCGCGCTCCGCCCAATAGAGGCAGTCGTCGAATTCGCCATTTCCGGCTTCGGCCATCGACTGATGCAGGTGTCGCTCAACGATATAGCGGGACGGATGATCCGCAGGCAAAGGGTTAGCCAAGGCCCGCGCTTTGTCGACAGCGGCCACGCAATCTTCCTTGGTCGGCTCGTCATCGGCTGCGCTTGCTTCTGTCGCGGTTGGCGCGACTGCCAGGTCCGCGGCCGCCTCGACAGGAGCCGGCGCCGCTTGCGTGACTTTGGCTGCAACATCCTCTTCGGGCGCAAATCGCCACAAGGCGGCAGCCAGGACGCCGATCGCCAAGGCGAGGAGAAGGGGGAGAAGAGACTGGAGGCGCAAAATTCAGGAACCCGGTTAGCAGAATGGAAAGCCGGCGGCGCACACGACGCCGCCGGCATTAGTTTCGTTCTCGAGCCGCGAGATTAGTCGCGCTCGGCGTGCTGCTCGTCGTCGTGATCGTCGTGATCGTGCTTGCCGAGACGCTTCGCGAGTTCCGCATTCTTCTCGACGAGGAGCTTGGGCGAGCCCGCGGGCCGGAAGAAGATCGGGTTCGCATAGAACCAGAGGTTCGACCACGCCTGAACGTCGTGAGTCACCTTCTTCACGCCGCCAACGGATTCGAGATGGGCGGGGCAAGCGGGATCCGCGCAATCGACGAGAGCGTTGTTCTTGTCGAGCAGCGGATTGCCGGCGGCGTCCGTCACATTCGGGGTCGCAAGCGGGATATTCGTGCCGCGCGCGCGAATATAACCCGGCTCCGATCCCATTTTCAGGGTCGCCTCGAAGGACAGGCGGACCGAACCGTCGGCCAGCTTCTTCGACTTCATGTCCTTGGAGACGATCTGCTGATAGAGCTTCGCGTTCGGATTGTAGACGATGTCGGCGCCGGCGACGCCCGCGGCGTTCGAGACCGCGTAGCCAGCATCGCCCGGCTGGAGGACGCCGGTGATCTTGCTGGTGATCAGATCGACGTGATCGAGCGACGGCTTGTCGAGCGGCTGCTTGAGGCCGACCTGCGCCAACAGCGGGTTAGCGAAGCTATAGGGGCTGTTGTTCTTGGCCGGGATGGTCATTTCCATCTCGATCTTGATCGTCTCGCCGGGCTTGGCGACGATGGTTTCGCCCATCGTCTTCCACTCGCCCTCCGGGCCCTTGGCGCGGAAGACCAGATCGGGGCCGACGACGTCGCCGCCCACCGAATAGGAATTGCCCCTCCGCATGCCGTCGACGATGGACTGATTACGGAAGCCTTCGGTCTTGGGGACATAGAGCTTCGAGTATTCACCCGGAATAAAGTCCGCCGTGGTGGCGCGGTCACGCGCGCCGAAGGCGCCGCGCGAATGCCAGTCGGAGCTGATGAACATGAAGAAGTTGCGGCCCTCGCCCAGCATGCCGTCCCAGAGGCCGCCGATCTTCGCGTTGTAAACGCCGACCATGCCGTAAGTGCCGCCGCCAACCGCGTTGGGGCCATAGGAGCCCGAGCCGCCGGTGAGTCCGCCCTCGGCCATATGGCCGGGCGATTCGATGCCGAAGGCGACCGTCGGCCCCGCATTGTTGAAGTCGCGGAAGTGCTCGATGTTATAGCCCTTGCTGGCGGTCGCCGAGAACGGGCCCTGGCGTTCGGTATGCGTGGGGACCGCATAGGACTGCAGCGGGAAATTCGCCTGCAGCCACTTGACGCCCTCGAGCGCCTTGCCATGGCCGGCGACGCCGCTGTTGTTGACGGTGTCCTTGCCGGTCCAGATCGGATTGCCATTGGCGTCGACCGGGCCGATGGCGTCGCCGTCGTTGCGGTCGAAGCGGAATTCGAATTCGGCCATCTTGTCGGCGTTGCCGCCGCCGTTGCGCGGGCGCTGACCCGCGATCACCGCGACGTCCGTATGCTCATGGCCGGGCACGACCCATTCCAGGCCTTCCACGAGCACCTTGTTGTACTGCGCGGTGCGATCGATGATGACCGGATATTCCAATTCCTTGATCGACTGCCAGCGCCACATCTGCGCGCTGGTCCCCGTTCCATTCGGGGTGCCCTTGAGGCTGGTGATCGTGATGCCCTGGATCGTCTGGCCGAGCGTCTGCGACCAATAGGTCGTGGTTTCGCCCGGCAGATTGGCGCTCGTGTCGGCGAAGCGGCAGTCGCGATTGCCGGAGCCACCATGGTTGCCGAGCGTGAACCAGTCGAGATCGAAATTCACGCCGCCAGCAGGCGCCGCGCCCTTGCCGACCGCGCGATCGATCGTATAGCCCGCGGCTACCGAGCCGTCGGTGCAGGTGTTGTGGTTGTGCATGTCGCCGGCGACATACGGATTGTTCTTGCGGTGGCCTTCGTTGCTTTTTTCAGCCGTGGCGGACGAAGCGCCAAAAGCGAGCGAAACAGACGCCGCCGTCAGCAAGAGCGCCTTTGTGGAACGCTGCATGATAACCCCTCGATAAAATCGACCCAACCCCGGGCGAACGCCCGTGGATGGCGCGGCAAGTAAGGGGTGAAAACAACAGACGTGTGAATGTTTTTTTACAGTGGGGCTGGTTTTAGCCCTTGATCGAATAAATGAATTTTTCGTTCGCCCCGGTGACAGAACGTTTGTGGCGATGCATAAGGAGCCCCGTCAACTCGGCGCAAGAACTTCTACGTCGAAGACGAAAGAGAGAGCCGCCCCCTGTCACAGGTCGGCAATAAAACATTACAGGGCGAAGCGAGCGAGGAAAGGATGTCGACCCCACAATCGACTGGTTCAGCGTTAACGAGAACTCTTTTGCGCGAGCCTTTGCTTCATTTTGCCGTCATCGGGGCTCTGATCTTCGCACTGGATGCGGCATTGCATCCGCCGCCGAAAGACGAACGCGTCATCACTGTATCGAAGGCGCTACGCCAGTCCTTCATCGACAGTTTCGACGAGGACAAGGAGCGCCAGCCCACAGACGCCCAGTTGCAGAAAATGATCGACAGCTGGGTTGCAAGCGAAATTCTATATCGCGAGGGAAAAGCGCTCGGCGTGGATCGCGGCGACGACACGATCCGCGATCGGATCGCCTATAAGCTTCAATTGCTCATTTTCGATCAGATCCGACTGCCACAGCCAACCGAAAAAGATTTACGCGACTGGTTCGAGAAGAACAGAGACCGGTTCGACGAACCGGAGCGCGTCGGCTTTTATCTGACGCCTGCGGCCGACGAGGTCACGGCGCGCCGGCAGCTGGAAGAAATCCGCGGCCAGCACGAGTCGGAAGAGCTTCAAAAGCAGACGCGCGCAATTCTCGCGCGCCCGATCGGCAGCATTGCGCCGGCGTTCGGCGAAAAATTCCGCGACGCGCTTCTCGAGCTCCCGCAGGGAGAATGGGCCGCGCTCCAATCAAAGGAGGGATGGCATGTCGCGCGGCTCGACTCGCGCCGTCCTGGTCAGCGCGCAAATTTCGACGATTTCCGCGACGAAACCCTGCGCCTGTGGCGCGCGGATGAAACGCGCACGCGCGCCTGGGAGGCCGTCAACCGATTGAAGGCGTCCTATACAGTGCGGATAGAGCAGTGAGCGCCTTGCTGAGACGTCTTGCCGCCCTACTGGTTTTCGCGGGGACAATGCTTCCTCTTGCGCTTCACGCCCATGAAACGTCGTTGGGCGTGCTCGAATTTCGCGAGGTGCGCGCTGGCGCCTTCGTCGGCCGCTGGACGATGGAGCCCTCGATCGGCGCGGCGCGCGTCGATCTTCGCGCGCCCGCTCACTGCTTTCTGCGATTGCCGGAATTGAACTGCGGCGAAAAAGGCCTCGTCGGCCCGATCACGATCGGCAACCTCGGCGCGAACATGTCCGCGGCGCTGATCAAGATCATTCCCATCGCGGGCGAAGAGCGCAGCTACACGCTTACCACGGCCAATCCCACCGTCACCGTTCTCGGTCAGGGAGCGCCAACGCTTCAAAGCTGGATCGAGCTCGGCGTCACTTACGTCAACTACGGTATCGATCACATCCTGCTCGGCGCCGATCATTTGCTGTTCGTTCTCGGTCTGATCTGGATCGTGGGCGGCGGCTGGCGGCTGGTGAAGACCATCACCGCCTTCACGGTCGGCCATAGCGCCTCGCTGGCCGCCACGGCTTTCGGGCTGATCGGCGTGCCGGAACGGCCTTTGAACGCCTGTATTGCCCTCAGCATCGTTTTTGTCGGCGTCGAAATCGTAAAGAAGCAACGCGGCGAAACGAGCCTGACCGAGCGCTACCCCTGGGCCGTCGCGGGCGCGTTCGGACTCGTCCATGGCATAGGTTTCGCGAGCGCGCTTGCAGCATTGGGGATCGAGCGCCGCCTGCTGCCGGCGGCCCTCGCCTTTTTCAATGTCGGCGTCGAGATCGGGCAGCTTGCATTCGTTCTCTTGGCGCTCGCTCTCATTTGGGCGCACCGTCGTCTCGGCGCCTTGCTGCCGGAAAGGGCCGCCTTCGTTCCGGCTTACGCGGTCGGTTCCGTTGCAATGTTCTGGTTCATCGGCCGCTTGTTGCGCGTTCTGGCAATCGGCTGAGTGGAGCGTCCTCATGTCCCATTACCGTCGGTCCGTTTTTTCGATCCTGATCTATTGGGGGATCGCCTCTCAGGCCGTCGCACATGAGCAGGCAGGCGTCGAGGGCGGTCTCGCCAGCGGCTTGCTCCACCCACTGAGCGGGGCCGATCATCTGATCGCCATGGTCGCCGTCGGCCTGTGGGGCGCGCAACTCGGCGCGCCGGCGATATGGCTGCTGCCGATCACCTTTCCGCTGGTCATGGCGATTGGTGGGGTTCTCGGCGTTTTGCATATTCCGCTGCCCGCCCCTGAATTGGCGATCGCGCTTTCCGCTCTTGTTCTTGGCGCGGTCGTTGCGACCCGCTTTCGCGCGCCGCTTGCTGCTTCCGCAGTTCTCGTTGGGCTCTTCGCGATCTTCCACGGACATGCGCATGGCGTTGAGCTTCCGAGCGCCGCGCATCCCCTGGCCTATGGCGTGGGCTTCGTCACGGCCACCGGCCTGCTTCATCTGTGTGGAATCGTTATCGGCGCTTTGTCGCGCTGGCCGCTGGGCGAAAGGCTGATCCAGGCGCTCGGCGCCGCAATCGCCGCGCTCGGCTGTTACTTTCTAGCGCTCAGCGTGGGAGCCGCCTGATGGCAAGCTGGCGAACAAAGGCCTTTACCGCCGCAGCGGCGCTGCTCCTTTGGGCAGGGCCAGCGGACGCGCACATCATCGGCGCGCGGCTCGGCGATTTTTACGCGGGCGCGGCGCATCCTTTGTCCGATCTTCAAGACGTCCTTCTTTGGGTGGGCCTGGGCTTACTTGCGGGCGCGCAGGGGCCATCGGCGGCGAGGCCGCTCGTCTTGTTGTTCCCACTGGGGCTTCTCGCCGGCTTGGGCCTGCATATGGCCACGAATGTCTCGTTCGACGACGCATTGGCGGCCGCGGGAACGCTTGTGGCGCTCGGCCTACTGTTAGCGACAGAGCTGCGCATTCACCGGGTCCTTCTCGCCGCAATGGCGATCGGACTGGCCGTCATGCGCGGCGCGTCCAACGCCAGCGGCATGACGCAAGAGACCAACGCCCTTCTCTTTGCCGCCGGATTAGCGCTCGCGGGCTATGTCACAATCACGCTATTTATGGCTGCTACAGCCGAGTTCAAGAAAGGGGACGCCAACTCCCCAGCCTGGCGACGTATCGCATTGCGCGCTCTTGGCAGCTGGATCGCCGCCATTGGACTGATGATGGGCGGGCTTGCCTTCGCGCCTTGACCGGCGAAGCCCGAATCTCGGGCCGCGTCCAAGAATGGGCCCCGCAAAGTCCGATGCAGCACCTTCGCGTTCCTGGTTTAGCGTTCCTTTCAGCTGCGCTCTGCCTCACCGGCGGACAAGGGTCCGCAATCGCGCAGCAGGCCTTGCCCACGATCCAGATCGGCGCCGCGCATCGACAGCGCGCGACGGCTCCGCGCCCTGCAGCGCCAACCACCCGTCCCGTCGTAACGCGCGCCAATCTGCCTCCCCCGGCGCCGCAAGCCAGCCCTGCCCCGGCGCCGCAGCCCGAGCCAGACGCCCAGCGCGCCCGGCTCGACCGGCTGCTGCCGAAGATCGGCTCCAATGTTTACACGCTGGATCGCCGCGCCATCGAAGCGCTGCCGCAAGGAAGCCAGGCGACGCTCGATCAAATTCTGCTGCAGACCCCGGGCGTGACGCAGGACTCGGCGGCGGGCGGCAGTTTCCATATCCGCAACGAGCACGGCAATGTGCAGTATCGCGTCAATGGCGTGCTGCTGCCCGACGGCGTCACGGGTTTCGGGCAAGTCATGGACACCGGCTTTATCGGCTCGGTGTCGCTGCTGACCGGCGCTCTGCCCGCCCAATATGGACTTCGCACGGCGGGCGTCGTCGACATCGTCTCGCGCCCGCCGCCGCCAACGCCCGGCGGCGCTGTCGGCATTTACGGCGGCAGCCATGCGACGGGGCAGACCACCTTCGACTACGGCGCCAAAACGGGCCCCTGGCAGGTCTTCGCCTCCGGCCGCCTGAACATGAACAATCTTGGCCTGCAAAACACCACGCCGAGCCATGAAGCCTTGCATGATCGTGCGCGGCAAGAGCGGTTTTTCGGCTTCGCGTCCTATGAGATTGACGCCGCGACCAAGTTGAACTTCCTCACAGGCTCGTCGGTCGCTCATTATCAAATTCCCAACACGCCAAACCAGCCGCCGCAATTTGCTGTCTGCGGGTTTGATCAATTCAACTCGGGGAAGCTCAACGAGAACCAGATCGAACGCACTTTCTACAATGTGCTGGCTTTATCGAAGTCCTATGAAAACCTCGAGGCGCAGGTCTCGTATTTCTCACGCTATTCGACGGTCCATTATCTTCCTGACCAGCTCGGCGATCTCATTTTCAACGGCGTCGCATCGGACGTCTATCGTGGCAGCCTCGTCAACGGCCTGCAGGGAGACGCCGCTTACCGTATCGATGAAAGCCACACGTTGCGCGGCGGCTTCATAGGCTTCGCCGAGAAGACGAATGTGGTGAATTCGTCGTCGGTTCTGGCGCTCGACGGCAATGGCGATCCATCGGCTTTGCCCGTCCTTGCCTATGACCCTAACAGGAAGGTCGGCTGGTTCGCGGGTGGCTACGTCCAGGACGAATGGAAAATCACCGATAAGCTCACATTGAACGCCGGCGTCCGCTACGACAGCATGTGGCAATATGTGCGAGCCGATCAGCTGAGCCCGCGCGCATCGGTTGTTTTCAAACCCACTGCCGATACGACCTTCCACGTGGGTTACGCGCGTTATTTCACGCCGCCCTCGCAAGTGCTCGCCGCGCCGAGCAACCTCTTCGCCTACAACAACACGGTCGCTCAGCCGACCGTTCCTCGGTCGAGCTCGGTTCGGCCGGAACGATCGCATTATATCGATGTGGGGATCACCCAGAAGCTGACTCCGGAGCTCGAAGCGGGGGTGGACTTCTATTACAAGCGCGCGCGCAACCTGCTCGATGACGGACAATTCGGCCAGGCCTATGTGCAGACCGCTTTCAACTACGAACGCGCCTATAACAGCGGCGTCGAACTGAAGGCGCTCTACCAGCGCGCCGACTTCAGCGCCTACGCCAATCTCGCCTGGGCCCGCCAGCGCGCGACGCAGGTCACCTCGAACCAGTATCTCTTCGACCAGGAGGAAATCGACTATATCGCACGCCATTACATCTATACGGATCATGCGCAGACATGGACAGGTTCAGCCGTCGCGTCCTATGTCTTCGAGGGCGTGCGGGGCTCCATCAACATGATCTATGGCAGCGGCGCCCGCAGCGGCTTCGCCAACACGACCCACGTTTCGCCCTATACTCAAGTGAATCTGGGGCTCTCGCGCGAGATCGGGACCGTTTTCGGCAAGCCCCTGACCCTGCGCTTCGACATCGTCAATCTCCTCGACCACGCCTATCAGCTGCGCGACGGATCGGGGATCGGCGTCTTCGCCCCGCAATATGGGCCCAGGCGCGGGTTTTTCGTGGGGCTAAAGCAAGGGTTTTGACGCCTGGGATTGACCTGCACGCTTCATGCGCAGGCACGCTATCGCCTGTCGGGCGTATCGACGCCGAACCACTTGGTTTTTACCTGCTCGAAATGGACGCCCGGATCATGGAGGGCGACGTCGAGCTGCAATTCCTTCGCCGAGAGGCGACCAATCGAGCCGAGCGCGGCATAAGAGGCGACGACGCGGTCTCGTTGCGACACCACCAAACTCACGCGCGCATTGAGCAGCGCTTGCTGCGCATTGAGCACGTCGAGCGTCGTGCGCTGGCCGACCTTCGCTTCTTCACGCACGCCGGTGAGCGCAGTTTCCGCTGCTTTCACCGCCGCCCGGCTGGAGATGATCGAGGCTCTGGCGGTTTCCAGCAGTCCGTAGCTCGACACCACGCTCGCGCGCACGCTATCGCGCTGCAAATCTGCGTTGAGCCGCGCTTGGCTCAATTGCTCTTTTGCCTGACGGATCGAGGCATATTCCGAGCCGCCCTGATACAGCGGCACATTGAGCTGAGCGAAGGCGGCGGCGGCGAACTGACGCGATCCTGGAACGCCGAGAAAGGAATCCCATTGTTGGGAAACCTGGGCGTTTACTGACAGGGTGGGCGCCAGCGCGCTCTCGGCGACCTTCACCGCGGACTCCACCGCGTCCGCCTGATGCAGCGCTGCAACGACGCCCGGATGTTCGACGAGCGCAATCTCGATCGCTTGCTGGAGCGAGCGTGGCAGAAGAGGTTCGAGCGAGCGTCCCGGCTCCAAATGCATGGGCTCGACGCCGATGATCTGACGGTAATTGGCGATGCTGTTTTTCAGTTGCGCTTGCGCGGCGTAGAGCTCCGATCGCGCCTGGGCGACGGAGGCCTCCGCCTGCGCCACGTCGGTGCGCGTCACCTCGCCGACCTGAAAACGGTCCCGGGTCTGCTTGAGCTGTTCCTCCAGCACGGCGATGTTGTTCTTGCGCAGATTCACGACCGCAGTGTCGCGCAGCACATTCATATAGGCGGTGGCGCCATTTTGCAGGGTCGCTTGCTCGGTGAGCCGCATGGTCGCGCGCGCGGCGAAGACGCCCGACTCGGCCTGTCTCACCGAATTGCTCGTGCGGCCTGCGTCGAAGATGCTTTGCGAGATGTTGAGCGCCGCGCCGCGCGGATAGCCGGTATATTCCTCCTGCGTGAACTGACGCTGGCCGGTCATTGCGTTTCGCCCGGCCGGTAAGCGCAAATTGCCATAATAGGGACCGGCGGAAGCCTGGATATTGACTCTGGGCCGCATCCCGGCGGCCGCCTTGGGCATGTCCTCGTCCCGGACGCGGACGGCGGCGCGACTCTGGTTGAGGTCCGGATTGCCGGCATAGGCGCGCGCCAGCGCGGAGAGAAGCGTTTCTGCCGAAAGAGGTTCCGTCATCCCAAGCGACAAACCGCCGAGCGCCATCACGAAGAAGCACATCCGCTCGCGGTGGACCAAACGGGAAATAGACCCTGCGGTCGCTGCCCCAGTCTTCTTGAACATATTTTTCCCTAAAAGTTTCACTTGAGCGGCAAGGTGACTCCCGAGGCGGAAGTCGTTGGCAGTTTCGTCGGAGCGAGTTCAGAGGCGGAACGGGGCGGTCACGACGCGCCTGCGATCAGCGCCCGCGTTCCGGCGCAGCAACGACTTCGCGAATCTGTTTGGCCGCCGCATCCAAAAAGGCCTGAGCGAGATCGGGGTCGTTGACGACGCGCGATAGCGTCAGGGCGCCAACCATCGTCGAGAGAACGGCCATGGCCTCGCTCTTGGGGTCCGAGGCGTTGGGCTCCGATCCGTTGGTCTGGGCGATCGCGTGGTCGAGGACGTCGAGAATCGCCTTCACGCCGGCTTCGAATGACGCCTTCACTTCGGCGCCCTGTCTCGCGGCGTCCGAGCCGAGCGCCACAAGCGGGCAGCCGTCCATCTTTTCTTCGCGGTGGCCCATGCTGAGGTAGAACGCCATCACCGCGCCAAGCGGATCCTCTGGTTCGGCCGCGACCGCCGCCGACCATCGGTTGAAGGCGCTTTCCCAGGCCCGCCTGGACGCCTGCGCGGCCAAGTCCTCCTTCGACGCGAACTGCTTGTAAAAGGCGCCTTGGGTCAGGCCGGCGCCCTTCATCAGATCCTTCAGGCCGATGCCGTCAAAGCCGTGCTCCCGAAAGAGGCGGCTCGCCACATTGATTACTGTCTCGCGGTTCTCCGCCGCCTGAGTGCGACTCACGCGCATCCCCGACCTCCATTTTTAGATTGCACTCGAAATCTATACGAGATAGAGTTCGAGCACAATCTAATTTTTGTTTGAGGAGACGGGCAATGAAAAAGAGACCCGCTGTTGTGCTGGGGGGCCTTCTCACGGTGTCGGGGGCGGTCGCGCTCGCCACAGTTTCCATGCGCACGCAGGTCGCCTCCGCCATGAGCGACCCGAGGCAGGAGCCTCCGATCGTCAGGCTGGAGACGGCGACGCGGGTGACCGGATCCGAACGTGGCTTTACGGGCGTCATCGGGGCGCGGGTGCAAAGCAATCTCGGCTTTCGCGTCGCCGGTAAGATCGTGGAACGGCTTGTGAATGCCGGGCAGCAAGTCAAAGCCGGCCAACCGCTGATGCGGATCGACGAAACCGACCTTCGCCATGCGCTCACCGCGAAGCGCAACGCCGTCGCAGCGGCGCGCGCCTCCGTCAGTCAGTTGGTCCCGGATGAGCGGCGATACGCCAAATTGCTAAGCGAAGGATGGGCTACCCGACAGCGCTACGAGCAGGCAAAAGCCGCGTCGGATTCAGCCAAGGCGCAACTCGCCGCCGCCGAAGCCGAGGCGCGGGTCTCCGAGAACGAGGCGGCCTATTCCGTCCTGGTAGCGGACGCCGATGGAACGGTAATGGAAACGCTCGGCGAACCGGGACAGGTCGTCTCCGCCGGCCAGACCGTCGCTCGACTTGCCCAAGCCGGCCCCCGCGAAGCGGTGGTCGCGCTTCCCGAAACGATCCGACCGGCGATCGGCTCGGCGGCCGAGGCCAGCGTGTATGGGGGCGACGGGCGCCGCTATACGGCGCATCTGAGGCAGTTGTCGGATTCCGCCGACGGTCAGACCCGTACTTACGAGGCGCGCTACGTGCTCGACGGCGCGGCTTCGGCGGCGCCCCTTGGCGCGACGGTGACCATTCGGTTGGCGAGCAAGGCTACTCGGCCGGAAGTCCAGGTGCCGCTGGGAGCCGTGTTCGATGACGGCCGGAAGACCGGCGTTTGGGTCTTCGACAGCGCCACCTCGACCGTACACTTTCGACCCGTCAAGCTTGTGCGCGTGGCCAGTGAAACCGCTGTGATTTACGGCCTGAGCTCTGGCGACCCGGTTGTCTCGCTCGGCGCGCATCTTTTGCAAGATGGCGCGCGCGTCCGGACTGCGTCTGAAAGCAGGGGCGCCCAATGAACTTCAATCTCTCTGCGATCGCCGTTCGCGAACGGGCAGTCACCCTCTTCTTCATTCTCCTGCTGGCGGCTGCGGGCGCCTACGCCTTTGTCATGCTCGGGCGGGCGGAGGACCCCTCCTTCACCATCAAGACCCTGACGGTCACGACGGTATGGCCGGGCGCGACGGCGCGCGAGATGCAGGACCTCGTCGCCGAACCGTTGGAGAAGCGGCTTCAGGAGTTGACCTGGTACGACCGCGTGGAGACGACCACGCGGCCAAGTTATGCCTATATGACGGTCACGCTGAAGGACAGCACGCCGCCGTCGCGCGTGCAGGAGGAGTTCTACCAGGCCCGTAAAAAGCTCGGCGATGAAGCCCGCAAGCTGCCGTCCGGCGTGCTCGGCCCCTTCGTCAACGACGAATATTCGGACGTGAGCTTCGGCCTTTACGCTCTCAAGGCGAAGGGCATGCCGATGCGCGAGCTCGCAAGGCAAGCCGAGACCATTCGCCAGGACCTCCTGCACGTGGCTGGCGTCAAGAAGATCAATATCCTCGGCGAACGTCCTGAACAGATATTCGTTGAGTTTTCCTACGCCAAACTGGCGACCCTCGGCGTGTCGGCGCAGGATATCGTCGCCGCTTTGCAGAGGCAGAACACTGTCACGCCGGCAGGCTCGATCGACACAAAGGGGCCGCAGGTCTTCATCCGGATCGACGGGGCCTATGACAGCGTGCAGGCGATCGCCGACACGCCGATCGTGGCTGCGGGGCGGACTTTGAAGCTCTCCGACGTCGCCGAGGTCCGCCGCGGCTACGAGGATCCGCCCACCTACCTCATTCGGCATCAAGGCGAGCCCACCATCATGCTCGCGGCGGTTATGCAGGAGGGCTGGGATGGTCTCGCGCTCGGCAAGGCGCTGGAGGAAAGGTCCGCAGCTATCGCGCAGACGCTGCCGCTCGGGATGACGCTCGCCAAGGTCAGCGACCAGGCCGTCAACATCACCTCGGCGGTTGACGAATTCATGATGAAATTCGCGATGGCGCTCGGCGTGGTGCTGCTGGTGAGCTTGCTCAGCCTCGGCTGGCGCGTCGGCATCGTCGTGGCGGCCGCCGTGCCTCTGACGCTTGCCGTCGTCTTCCTGATCATGCTGGAAACCGGCCGCTTCTTTGACCGCATCACGCTCGGCGCGCTCATCCTGGCGCTCGGCCTTCTCGTCGACGACGCCATCATCGCCATCGAGGTGATGGTGGTGAAAATGGAAGAGGGCATGGACCGCATCAAGGCGGCGGCCTATGCGTGGAGCCATACTGCGGCGCCGATGCTGTCCGGCACGCTGGTGACGATCGCCGGCTTCCTGCCGGTGGGCTTCGCGCTCTCGTCAGCCGGCGAATACGCCGGCAACATCTTCTGGGTCGTGGGGTTCGCCCTCATCGTCTCCTGGATCGTCGCGGTGGTCTTCACGCCCTATCTCGGGGTCAAGATGCTGCCCGCGTTCAAACCAATCGAAGGCGGCAGCCACGCGATCTACGACACGCCGAACTACCAGCGTCTGCGACGGCTCATCATATTCGCCGTGCGCCACAAGTTCGTAACCTGCGGCATTGTCGGCATCGCCTTCGCGCTTGCCGGCGCCGGCATGGGCGCCGTCAAACAGCAGTTCTTCCCGACATCCGATCGCCCCGAAGTTCTGGTGGAGGTTCGCCTGCCGGACGGCGCCAGCATCGAGACGACGACCGCCACGGTCGAGAAGCTCGAACATTGGCTGAGCAGCCAGCCCGAGGCCAAGATCGTCACGAGCTATGTCGGTCAGGGCGCGCCCCGCTTCTTCTTCGCGATGTCGCCGGAACTGCCCGATCCCGCCTTCGCCAAGATCGTCGTGCTGACGCCGGACGCAGAGGCGCGCGAGGCGTTGAAGCGCCGGCTGCGAGCGGCGGTGTCGCAGGGGCTGGCGCCTGAGGCCCATGTGCGCGTCACTCAGCTCGTGTTCGGACCCTACACGCCCTTCCCGGTCGAGTTCCGGGTCATGGGGCCTGATCCGGCGCAATTATACGCGATCTCCGAAAAAGCCCTCGGTCTCATGCGCAGCGTGCCTGACGTGCGGCAAGCGAACCGCGATTGGGGCAATCGCACGCCCGTGCTTCGCTTCATCCCGGATCAGGACCGACTGAACCTCATCGGTCTCTCGCCAGCGGAGGTGGGCCAGCAGCTCCAATTCCTCCTCACCGGCATCTCCGTCACGCAGGTCCGCGAGGATATCCGCAATGTGCCCATCGTGGCGCGCAGCGCCGGCGGCGAGCGGTTGGACCCGACGCGTCTGGCGGATTTCTCACTGATGAGCCGGGACGGCCGCCAGATTCCCCTCGATCAGATCGGTCACTCGGAAATTCGTCTGGAAGAGCCGATCCTAAAGCGCCGCGATCGCACGCCCGCGATCACGATCCGCTCCGACGTCAATGAGGCGAACCAGCCTCCAGAGGTGTCCAAACAGATCATGACGGCCCTTGAGCCGCTGATCGCATCTCTTCCGTCCGGCTACCGCATCGAGACCGGCGGTTCGATCGAGGAGGCGACCAAGGCCAATGTCGCGCTGGGCAAGATCTTCCCGGCCATGATCGCCGCCATGCTGATCGTCATCATGCTCCAGGTGCGATCTTTCTCGACGATGGGCATGGTCATGCTGACCGCGCCGCTGGGACTCGTCGGCGTCGTGCCCATGTTGCTCGCCTTCAACCAGCCATTCGGATTCAACGCTATTCTCGGCCTGATCGGACTGGCGGGCATACTGATGCGCAACACGCTGATCCTGACCGAGCAAATCAAGGAGAACCGCGCCGCCGGCCTCGACGACTATCACGCCGTCATCGAAGCCACGGTGCAACGCACGAGGCCCGTGGTCCTGACCGCGCTTGCCGCCGTGCTGGCCTTCATCCCCCTCACGCACTCCGTCTTCTGGGGATCGATGGCTTATACGCTGATTGGCGGCACAGCGGTCGGCACGGCGCTGATCCTGTTGTTCCTGCCTGCGCTCTACGCCGCGTGGTTCCGGATCGAGCCAAGTGCAGACGACGTCCAGGCGCACGCCTCTTCGGGCAAGCGAATCGACCTGCAAATGACGGACGTCGAGCCTGCGCTCGATGGTCGCTAGCATTCGGTGACGCAGGAGAGAAACCGCGTCGTCTCTCATAGGAGAACGCCATGTTGAACGATGTGATCTTCGGTCTGCTCGGTTTCGTTGTCGTGTCGGCGGCGATCGTGCCTCTTTCGCTCCTCGTCGAGGAGATGCGGCCTGTCCCGCCAACTCCGGCGCGCCTCTCCTGGGCGCCGGACATCCCGATCCGGTATGTCAGCGTCAACGGCGTCCGCCTTCGCTTCATCAAGACGGGCGACGGCCCTGCGCTAGTCCTTTTGCACACGCTGAGGACGCAACTCGACCTCTTCGAGAAGGTCGTTCCCGATCTTGCAAAAAGTTTCACCGTCTATGCGGTGGATTATCCCGGTCACGGCTACTCCGACATACCGGCCGCAAAATACGACGCGGACTATTTCGTCGAGACGATCGAAGGCTTTCTGGAAACTTTGGATCTACATGACGTGGCGCTCGCCGGCGTTTCGATCGGCGCCTCGATCGCTCTCATTCTCGCGGCGCGCAACAATCCGCGGGTGTCGCGCGTCGTAGCGATCAATCCCTATGATTACGCCAAGGGGCGCGGGATGGCGCGCAGCTCATTTCTCGCGCGCCTTTTCGTCGCCTTGGCGGATGTGCCGATCCTCGGCGACACAGTGATGCGTCTGCGCCAATTCGTGATCATGAAATCAGCGCTCGAGGGTGGCGTCGCCAAGCCGGAACGGATTCCGCCGGAGCTGCTGAAGGAAATGTATCTCGTCGGCAACCGCAAAGGCCATTATCGCGCCTTCCTCGCTCTGCTCCGCAACGCCGAAAGCTGGGAAACGGCGACCAATGCCTATTCGAATATCAAGATCCCTGTGCTGCTCCTCTGGGGCGCCCGCGACTGGTCGCGGCGTGACGAACGCGAACATGATCGTCAAATCGTGCCCGGCGCAAAAATGGCGACCGTCGAGGATGGCGGGCACTTCCTGCCGCTGGACAGGCCAGATGCGGTCATCGAGCATTTGTTCGCCTTTCAGGCGCCGCTTGTTGGAAAGGCTTCGTCGTGAAGACTTGCCTTTCGGCGCCGCCTTCGTCTGGGCTCGCTTCTCCGGGGCGCGCACGCCTGGGATTAGCAGTTGTATAAAAAGCAGCTCGGCTTGGGTGAGCCGCTTTTATTGGATGGTTCGGCGGGTTGATTGGGCTCGGGAAGTGAGGCGCCCTGCTCCCCTCGGCCTCTCGGCTCCTCCCGCCGCGAGCAGATCCGGCAATCGGACCGGATTATAGACGGTGAACGCCTTTGCACGGGGTCGGAACTGGAAAAAGAGCCGCAACAGTCTACCGATGACGTTCGGCACGGAAAGACCGATCCCTGCCCTCTTCTGCACTCTACAGCCGCCGTTTTTACTACCCCCTCACTCCCACTCGATCGTCCCCGGCGGCTTCGACGTCACGTCGTAGACAACCCTATTCACCCCCGTCACCTCATTGATGATCCGCGTCGCCGCACGGCCCAAAAACGCCATGTCGAAGGGGTAGAAATCCGCCGTCATGCCGTCGCTCGACGTCACGGCGCGCAACGCCAGCACGTAATCGTAAGTGCGGCCGTCGCCCATCACGCCGACGCTGCGCACAGGGAGCAGCGCGGCGAAGGCCTGCCAAATCTCGTCGTACAACCCCCCCTTGCGAATTTCGTCGAGATAGACGGCGTCGGCCTTGCGCAGAATATCGAGCTTCTCCCGCGTGATGAGGCCGGGGCAGCGGATCGCGAGGCCCGGACCCGGGAAGGGATGACGCCCCACGAAAGCTTCCGGCAGGCCGAGCTCGCGGCCGAGCGCCCGCACCTCGTCTTTGAAGAGCTCGCGCAGCGGCTCGACCAGCGCCATATTCATGCGCTCCGGCAAGCCGCCGACATTGTGATGGGATTTGATCGTCACCGACGGGCCGCCGGTGAAGGAGACGCTTTCGATCACATCCGGATAGAGCGTGCCCTGCGCCAGGAATTGCGGCGCGCCGCGGCCGTCCTGCGCGATCTTCTTGGCTTCCGCCTCGAAAGTCTCGATGAAGAGCCGGCCGATGGTCTTGCGCTTGACTTCCGGGTCATCGACGCCTTCCAGCGCGCCCAGAAACAGCTCCTCGGCCTCAACATGGTGCAGCGGGATGTTGTAATGGTCGCGGAAGAGGCTGACGACTTCCTCCGCCTCGCCGAGGCGCAGCAGGCCGTGGTCGACGAAGACGCAGGTGAGCCGGTCGCCGATCGCCTCGTGAATGAGCACCGCCGCGACGGCGCTGTCGACGCCGCCGGAAAGCCCGCAGAGCACGCGGCCGTCGCCAACCTGCTTGCGGATCGCCGCGATGGCTTCGCCGCGGAAGGCGGCCATGGTCCAGTCGGACCGAAGCCCCGCGACCTTATGCACGAAATTGGCGAGAAGCTTCGCGCCGTCCGGCGTATGCACGACCTCCGGGTGGAACTGCAGGCCGTAATAGCGGCGCGCCTCATTGGCGATCGCCGCCATGGGGGCGTTCTCGGAAGCGGCGATGACGCTGAAGCCCTCGGGGAGCCTCGTCACGCGGTCGCCGTGGCTCATCCAGACGGTGGCGGAGGCCCCCTTCTCCCAGACGCCATCGAGGAGCGCGCTCTGCGCCAAAGCGGTGATCTCGGCGCGGCCGAATTCGCGATGATGGCCGCCCTCGACGTGACCGCCGAGCTGCACGGCCATTGCCTGTTCGCCATAGCAGATGCCAAGAACGGGAACGCCGGAGTCGAAGATCGCCTGCGGCGCGCGCGGCGAGCCGTCGTCCGTCACCGAGCACGGGCCACCGGAGAGGATCACCGCCTTGGGGCGGATGTCGGCGAAGGCGCGCTCGGCGTTCTGGAACGGCGCGATCTCGCAATAGACCCCCGCCTCGCGCACGCGCCGCGCAATGAGCTGCGTGACCTGCGAGCCGAAGTCGACAATGAGCACCTTGTCGTGGCGGTCGGCGATGTCGTGGTGGAAGGTCTCGGTGGCGGTCATGGTTTCACTTTGTAAGGCCCCCTCCCCAACCCTCCCCCGCCTTAGCCCGTCGAAAGACGGGCGTCTTTCGACGCCCTATGGCGGGAGAGGGGGGTAGATCGTCGCCTCCATCGAGTTCGCTGATCGCGAGCGTCCCCTCTCCCGCTTTAGCGGGGGAGGGACAAGGAGGGGGCAAATTCTCCTCTGCGCGCCGGTAGATCTTCTCCAGCACGCCCTCGAACTCTGCGTAAACCTCCGCATCGGTCACGCGCAAGACTGAAAAGCCGTTATTCGCAAACCACACGTCGCGGAGGCTGTCGCGGTGGAGCTCTGCGGCGGAGCTCGGCGACGGAGCCTACCCCCGCCGCATCACGCAAACATAGAACCCATCCGTCCCGCTCGTCGCCGGCGAGAGGCGCAACCCCGCCCCAAGTGGCGAAGCAAAGCGGGCAAGGTCGGACAACCCCGCCCGCTCCGCCATCTCCTCCCCGGACAGCGCCGCAAACTCGGAGTGCGACGCCAGAAACGCCGCCGCCTGCCCCTCATTCTCATCCCGCAACAGCGAGCATGTCACATAAGCGAGCCGCCCCCCGAGCTTCACGAAGCGCATGGCCTGCTCCAGCAGAGCCGCCTGCTCTTTCAGCCGCAGCTCCAGCGCGCCGGGGGCGAGGCGCCATTTGGCGTCGGGGTGGCGCCGCCAGGTGCCCGTCCCCGTGCAGGGCGCGTCGATCAGCACGAGGTCGCAGCGCCCCTCGAGATCGGCGAGCACATCGGCCTGCCCCTTGGGCTGGCGCACCTGGATATTGCGCGCCCCCGCCCGCTCCAGCCGCTCGTGAATCGGCATGAGTCGGCGGCCGTCCGCGTCATAGGCGTAGAGCTGCCCCTTGTTGTGCATCTGCCCGGCGAGCGCCAGCGCCTTGCCGCCGCCGCCGGCGCAAAGGTCGAGAACCTGCTCGCCTGGCGCCGCCGCACAAAGAAGCGAGGCGAGCTGCGAGGCTTCGTCCTGCGGCTCGACGAAACCTTTCACATAAGCGGTTTCGGCGGAAAGCGCCGGCCCCCTGCCCTGACCCGCGTCGATGCGCAGGCCGATGGGCGACAGCAGCGTGGGCTGCGGATTCAAATGGGAGAGCTTCGCCAGCGCCTGCTCGCGCGAGCCCTTGAGGATGTTCACACGCAGATCGACCGGCGCGCGGGCGGCAAGAGCCGCGCCTTCTTCCGCCGCGCGGTCTCCGAAGGCGGCGGCAAAGCGCTCGGCGAGCCATTCGGGGTAATCCCCCCGCACATGGTCGGGCGCGCCGTCCAGCGTCGCCGTCTCCAGCCGCGCGCGCTCGTCGTCGGTAAGCGGGGGCGGCGCATGGCGTTCGCCCGTGCAGAGCGCAGCGATCGCCGCGGCGTCCATGCCGCGCGCCTCGCGTAGCGCGCCGAGCATGCGCGCGCGGGGGGAATCCGCGCCCATGATCCAGGCGGCGGAGGCGGCCTTGCGCAGCGCGTCGAAGACAAGGCTCGCGATCGCCGCGCGATCCTTCGAGCCGGCGAAGCGGTGCGACGCACCCCAATCCTTCAACGCCTCGGCGGCGGGGCGGCGGCGCTGCGCGAGATCGTCGAGAATCTCGATCGCGGCGGAAACATGGGCGGCAGGGATCATGGCGGAGGTTCGGCTTCCCGGGGATAAAGGAAATGGCGGCGCTTTTCGAGATAGGGCTTGCGCGCCATGGGGGCCTCTCCTCCCATGCGCGCCGGCCGATTGCAATGCGGCGAGCGCAAGCGCCACAATTCGGACTTTATGGCCAAGTTGACTTCGCTGCGGCGCAACATGCGCCTGTCATCGGATTGCAATCATGAAATCGCAAAAGAAAAGCGCCCTGCCGCTTCTGGCTTCGCTTCTTGCTTTGTCGCTCGCCGCCTGCGCGACGCAGCCGCCCCCGCCGCCGGATATTCCGCCGCCGCCCAAGCGCAAGCTGGACGCCAAGACGCAGCTCGAAACGGGCCGAACCTATTGAAGGCTTAAAAAGGCGCCCGGCCTCCGCCGGGCTCCGATCCGCCGGACGGTGCCGGTCGCCGAGCGGTAGACCAGCGTCTCGGTCTCGATCCCGCTTTTGTCTAAAACGACGCCGCCGACCAGCCTTCCGTCCGTGACGCCCGTGACGCAGACGACGACGTCGCCAGTGACCATGTCGGCCACGCCATATTTCTTGCGCAGGTCCGCCAGCCCATGGCGCAGCGCGCAGGCGCGTTGCTCGGCGGTCTCCAGCACGAGGCGCCCCTGCATCTGCCCGCCGGCGCAGCGCAGCGCCGCCGCCGCCAGCACACCCTGCGGCGCGCCGCCGGAGCCGAGATACATGTCGACGCCCGTCTCTTCCGGGTTTGTGACGAAGATGACCCCCGCCACGTCGCCGTCGGTGATCAGCCGCACGCAGGCGCCGGCCTTGCGGCATTTGGAGACGATCTGGGCGTGGCGCGGACGATCGAGCACGCAGACGGTGATCTCGCCCGTGGTCACGCCCTTGGCCTCGGCCAAGGCGCGGACATTCTCGGCCGGGTCGCGGTCGAGATCGACGACGCCCTCGGGATAGCCGGGGCCGATCGCGATCTTGTCCATATAGCAGTCGGGCGCATGGAGCAGGGCCCCGGACGAGGCGGCCGCGGCGATCGCAATCGCCCCCGCCTGGTCCTTGGCGCAGAGCGTCGCCCCTTCGAGCGGCGCCACGGCCAGCTCCACGCGCATGCCTGAGACGGCGCCAATCTCCAGACCGACGTGGAGCCCGGCGGAATCGCCGCTTTCCTCTTCGCCGATCACGACGCGGCCGCGCACAGGCAGGCGGGCCAGCTCTTCGCGCATCGCCGCGGCGGCGGCGCGGTCGGCGGCCATTTCATCGCCACGGCCGCGCCAACGCGCGGCGGCGACGGCGGCGCGCTCGGTGGCGCGCGCCAGCTCGATCGTCAGCAGACGCTCCACCGCCGCAGGGTCCAATCTGGAGGATTGTGACATTTGCGCTCTCCGCGCCGTGCTATTCCCGCTCGATGCGGATTACCTGGGCGCGCGACACGATCGTCCCGTCCTGGAAGATCAGGTCCAGCGCCTCGCGCACCAGATGTTCGCTCGTCGCATGGGTGATGAGGATGACGTCGACGCAGGCGCCGGGCGCGCCGCGGCTGCCACGCTGCATGATGCTGTCGAGCGAAATCTGCCGCTCGGCCATGCGCGTCGCGATCTTCGCGAAGGCGCCGGCGACATCCTTCACCGACATGCGGATGTAATAGCCGCCCTCGTGCCGGCGCATCGGCGTGCGTTTCAGCTCTGTGAGCTGGCTCGACGGCAGGCCGAAAGGCGCCGAGCGCACGCCCTTGGCGATGTCGGCGATGTCGGCGACCACGGCGGACGCAGTAGCGTCGCCGCCGGCGCCGGGACCGACAAGAGTGAGCTCATGTACGGCGTCGGCGTCGATGGTGACGGCGTTGAGCACGCCCATCACCTGGGCGATTGCGCTGTTCTTGCTCACCATTGTCGGATGCACGCGCTGCTCGATGCCCTCCGCCGTGCGCTGGGCGACGCCGAGAAGCTTGATGCGGAAGCCGAGCTCGTCCGCCGCCTCGATGTCGGCGAGCGTGACCCGCTCGATGCCCTCGATGTCGATCGACTGCGCCGAAATGCGCGTCCCGAAGGCGAGCGAGGTGAGGATCGCGAGTTTATGGGCGGTGTCGAAGCCGCCGATGTCGAAGGTCGGGTCCGCCTCGGCGTAGCCGAGCCTTTGCGCCTCGCTCAGGCACGCCTCGAAGGAAAGCTGCTCGCGCTCCATGCGCGATAATATGTAATTGCAAGTGCCGTTGAGAATGCCATAGACGCGCTCGATCGAATTGCCGGCGAGGCCCTCGCGCAGCGTCTTGACGATCGGAATGCCGCCAGCGACCGAGGCCTCGAAGGAGAGCGCGACGCGTTTCTCCTCGGCGAGCTGGGTCAGATGCAGCCCATGGGCGGCGAGCAGCGCCTTATTGGCGGTGACGACCGGCTTGCCATGGGCGAGCGCCGTCTCGACGCTGGCGCGCGCCGGGCCTTCCGAGCCGCCGATCAGCTCGACGAAAAGGTCGATCGTCTCCGAGGTTGCGAGCTTGACCGGATCGCTGAAAAATTCCGCGCCGGAGAAATCGGCGTCGCGCTTCTTGCCCGCGTCGCGCGCCGAAACGCCCGTGACGACGATGCGGCGGCCGGTGCGCGCCGTGAGCGCCTGCTCCTGACGCTGGAGAAGCCGCGCAACCGCCGCGCCGACGGTTCCGAGCCCCGCGATGCCGACGCGCAAAATCTCCGACATTTCGACCCTTCCGGGAAAGACTGAGCCGCCCGGAAAGACCGGGCCTTAGGGTGCAGCCTTGTGCACGATTCCGTAGAGGGGATCAAGGAAGCGCCGCAAAAAGGGCGCGCGAGCGCCCTAGCTTAAAGAGAAGCCAGCAAGCGGGATGACCACCGATGGCCGCCATCTACTGGAGCAACTTTCTAGCGGCTTTGGTAACGCTTGCGGTCGTCGTCGAGCCCGCCGGTCTCGCGCCCATCTTCCTCGCGGCGACGGCGCGTGAAACCCGGGCGGCGCGCGCACAAATCGCGCTGCGGGCCTGCCTTTACGCCTTTCTGATCCTCACGGGCGCGGCCTTGGGCGGCGAGGCGCTGCTGCGCGCGCTGGGCATCACCCTGCCCGCCTTCCGCATCGCCGGGGGGCTGCTGCTCTTTTCCATCGCCTCGGAGATGGTGATCGGCGTGCGGATCGGCCGCGACGCGGCGACGGCGGCCCAGGCGATCGATGAGAGCGCCCGCCACATCGCCGCCTTTCCACTGGCGATCCCGCTGATGGCTGGCCCCGGCGCGATTACCGCGACTCTGCTCATCGCTGGCGAAGCGCATGGCGACCCGCTCCAGCTCGCGACGCTCATCGGCGCGATTTCTGTGGTGTTGGCGCTGTGCTGGGCGGTCTGCCGCCTGGCGACGAGCGTGGAGCGCCTGATCGGCGCCTCGGTGAGCGTGGTGATGGAAAAGCTGATCGGCGTGCTTCTCGCATCGCTCGCCGTGCAATATGTCGTCGACGGGACCCGGAGTCTGTTGTCTTGATGGGCGCCCCGCGCCGTCATTGCGAGGCGCGAAGCGACGAAGCAATCCAGAGCCAGGATGACGCTCTGGATTGCTTCGCTTCGCTCGCAATGAACGGATGTCTTACGTGCTCAATGCGCCACGTTCGACCAGATCTTGCGCTTGGTGAAATAGAGCAGCACGGCGAATACGAACAGGAAGGCGAGCACTGCCTGCCCGATATGCTTGCGGGCGTCGAGATGCGGCTCGGCCACCCACATCATAAAGGCCGTGACGTCCTTGGCGTATTGGTCGACGGTCTGCGGCGCGCCGTCGTCATAGGTTACCGCGCCATCGGAGAGCGGCGGCGGCATGCCGATGCGGTTGCCGGGCATATAGGCGTTGTAGAATTGGCCGTCGGGGATTTTCATCCCATGCGGCGCCTCGCCATAGCCCTTCAGCAGCGAGGCGATGTAGTCGACGCCATGCTCCTGATAGGAGAAGCCCGGCAGCGCGTCGAAGAGGAAGGTCGGGAAGCCGCGCCCATATCCGCGCGCCTTGGCGAGGACCGACATATCCGGCGGATAGGCGCCCGACATCGCCGCGCGCGCCGCCTGCTCATTGGCGAAGGGCGGCGGGAAGCGGTCGCTCGGCCGCCCCGGGCGATCGAAATAATCCCCCGTGTCGTTCGGACCGTCCTTGACCTTGTAGGTCGCGGCGAGGTCGGCGACTTCCTTCTCGGAAAACTCTGGTCCGCCCGGCTGGCTCAGATTGCGGAAGGCCAGCATTTTGATCGAATGGCAGGTGGAGCAGACTTCCTTATAGACCTTGAAGCCGCGGCGCAGCTGCGCCTTGTCGTAGCTGCCGAAGACGCCCGCGAAGCTCCAGCTATGGACCTCCGGCTTCTTCTCGTGATGCCCGGACTCGGCGTAGGCAGGCGCGCCCGCCAGCGCCCCGGCAAGCAGGGCCGCGCCCGAAAGGAAAGACAGAAAACTGCGCTTCATCGAGGAGTCCTTGAGTGCAAAGAAGGATCGCGCGTCAAGCATGGGCGGTCTTCCCCGTGGCGACGGCGGCGTCGATCGACTCCGGCACGGGCTCGGTCGTTTCGACTTTGCCGAGCCAGGGCAGGATCACGATGAAATGCAGGAAATAGTAGAAGGAGAAGATGCGGGCGAGCCACAGATAGACGCCTTCCGCCGGCTGCGCGCCGAGATAGCCGAGTCCGACGCACACCGCGACGAAGACCCAGTAGAATTTGCGGAAGAGCGGCCGGAAGCTGCCCGACTTCACCTTCGACGTGTCGAGCCAGGGCAGAGCCATGGTGATCAGGATCGACAGGAACAGCGCAATGACGCCGAGGAGCTTGTTCGGGATGGCGCGCAGGATCGCGTAGAAGGGCAGGAAATACCACTCCGGCACGATATGCGGCGGCGTCACCAGCGGGTTAGCCTCGATGTAGTTGTCCGGATGGCCGAGATAATTCGGCACGAAGAACATCATCCAGGCGTACAGCACGAGGAAGGCGCCGATGGCGAAACCATCCTTCAGCGTCGCATAGGGCGTAAAGGGCACGGTGTCCTTCTTGAGGTCCTTCACCTCGACGCCGGTCGGATTGTTCTGTCCCGTCACATGCAGCGCCCAGACATGCAGCGCGACGATCGCCACGATGATGAAGGGCAAGAGATAATGCAGGGCGAAGAAGCGGTTCAGCGTCGGATTATCGACCGAATAGCCGCCGAGGAGCCAGGTGGTGATCGCGGTCCCCACCACCGGGATCGCCGAGAATAGGTTGGTGATCACCGTCGCGGCCCAGAAGGACATCTGGCCCCAGGGCAGGACATAGCCGAGGAAGCCCGTCGCCATCATCACCATGAAGATGAGGACGCCGAGGATCCACAGCACCTCGCGCGGCTCCTTGTAGGAGCCGTAATACATGCCGCGGAAGATGTGGAGATAGACGGCGAGGAAGAACATGGAGGCGCCATTGGCGTGCGCATAACGCAGCGCCCAGCCCCAGTTCACGTCGCGCATGATCTTTTCGACGGAGTCGAAGGCGAGCGTCGTCTCGCCCGTGTAGTGCATGGCGAGCACCACGCCCGTGACGATCTGCGCCACCAGCATGAAGGAGAGGATGGCGCCGAAGGTCCACATGTAGTTCAGGTTCTTCGGCGTCGGATAGGCGACGAAGGAGTCGTACATGAAGCTGATGATCGGCAGCCGGCGCTCCAGCCAACGGGCGAAGCCGCTTTTGGGCGTGTATTGGGAATGTCCGCTCATTGGAACTTTCTCGAATGGATCGATGGCGACGAAGGACGCGAGAAATGCGGAAAGGCGCTCGGCCTATCCGATCTTGATTTTCTTGTCGCTGACGAAAGCGTAGGGCGGCACCTCGAGGTTGGAGGGCGCCGGGCCGCTGCGGATACGGCCGGAGACGTCATAGGTCGAGCCGTGGCACGGGCAGAACCAGCCGTCGAATTCGCCGGCCTTGCCGGTCGGAATGCAGCCGAGATGGGTGCAGACGCCGATGACCACGAGCCATTCAGGCTTCTGGACGCGCTTGGAATCGGGCTGGGGATCGGGAAGTTCGGCGAGCGGCGTGTCCTCGGCGGCCTTGATTTCCTCCGGCGTGCGGCGACGCACGAAGACCGGCTTGCCGCGCCATTTGACGGTGACGATCTGGCCGACGGCGACGGAGGACAAATCCACTTCCGTGGAGGCCAGCGCCAGGGTCGAAGCGTCGGGATTCATCTGCGAGATCAGCGGCCAGACCATGCCGCCGGCGGCGACCGTCGCGGCCGCGCCCGTCGCGATATAGAGAATGTCTCGACGGCTCGGCTCGGCCGGCGTATTTTCGGTGACGTTCTTGCTGCTCACGCCCTGACCTCTTCCCAATCGCTGCGAATAAAGAGCGCTCGGCTGGCAAGCGCAAGCTCCACTCGCAGCAATCGTTCCACTTTTTCGCAGCTTGCGCTACCCCGTGGCGGCGGCGCCGGTGCGGCGCGCAACGGTTGAACCCCGTCCGCGCGCGGCTTATGTGGCGCCATTCCGCCATCATGTCCACAAGCGGAAGCCGGGATTTTTCGCCGTTTCCCTTCGCAGCGCACAATCGCGGCGATTTGCCGCAAAGCTTTGACTTTCCGCAGGATCGACCTTCATGCCGCCGCTCGCGCTCGCACTCTATCAACCGGATATCCCCCAAAACGCCGGAACGATGCTGCGCATGTGCGCCTGTCTGGGCGTCGAGGCCGCGATCATCGGCCCGCCGGGGTTTCCGGTGACGGACGCCGCCTTTCGGCGGGCCGGGATGGATTATCTCGACCTGGTGACAATTCTCCGGCACGCCTCCTTCGACGCCTTTCAGGCCTGGCGGGCCGCGCAGGCCGCCGAGGGTCGGCGCCGACGGCTCATTCTTCTCTCCACCCGCGCCGACCTGCCCTACACGGCCAGCAAATATGAGTCCGGCGACATTCTCATGGTCGGGCGCGAATCGGCCGGCGTGCCGGACGGCGTCTTCGCTGCGGCGGACCTTGCCGTCACGATCCCCATGAAGCCCCAGGCGAGGTCTCTCAATGTCGCGGTTTCCGCGGCCATGGTCGTCGGTGAGGCGCTGCGGCAGATCGGCGGCAACCAAACCGAGTGAACAGGCGTTATCTCCCTGTGCGCCGCCGCATGTCGGGCGGCGGCCCGCTGACCTAGATTGCCATCGACCGCCAATTTCAAAGCGACCTTCATGAGCGATCAGGGAGGAAAAAGTGATTGAAGAGAAAAAAGAAGAGGCTCCGAAGGTTCAGGCGACCCTGGATATTTTCGAGCGGCTGCTGAAATTTCTGAACGGCGTCCTCATGACGCTCCTTTTCGGCGCCGGCGTCGTGTTCCTCATCGTGGAGTTCCCCACGCTTAAATCGAGCGTGGACGACCTTTTGGGTCGCATCAATCAGGTTCAGTCCGTCGAATTCGTCAATCTGAAAGTCGTCTTCGGCGCGCCGGACGTGCTGGGCTCTTTATCGATCTACAAGACGCTCGAAAAAGACGACCGGGAGATGGCTGCGACGCTGAAAGCGGATCTGCGGGAATTGCGGCCCGAATGGTTCGCCCGGCTGCTCAACGTGGGCGCCCAGACCAAGCTTTGCGATTTCGAGCGCGCGACTGACGAGATGCAGGAGTCGCGGGTCATCGACAAGCAATTGGAGCGCATGGCCTTCGTCACGCTCTCCGCCTCTCCCGAGGACAAGGCCGCCGTCATGCGGGACATGGCGACGGCGAAGGCGGAAAAGAAGGAATGGACGATCGGCGCGCCGCGCTCCTGTTACCGGGCGACGCTCACCGGCCGCGGCTGGAACATTCGCACGGCGATCGTCGAATATCTGACGATCGGGCTGACGACCGTCGCCTTGCCTGCGGAAACTCCCGGCGGGCGCGCGAGGAATTTGAAAATCGCGACCGAGCAACCGCCTATTTGACAAGGCGCGGCGCGCGGCGTTTTTGAGCCTCAAAAAGGGAGAGGCCCATGAACGTCGCGCAAGATCAGCTCGAAACACGCAAGAAAGCCGCGCGCGAGTGGTTCGAGGCGTTGCAATTGCGCATTTGCGCGGCTTTCGAGGCGCTGGAAGAAGAGGCTACGGGCCCCTTCGCCGAGACGATCGCGCCAGGGCGCTTCCAGATCACCCCCTGGGAGCGGCAGAATCACGATGGCGCCCCTGGCGGCGGTGGTCGCATGGGCATGATCCGCGGGCGGGTGTTCGAAAAAGCCGGCGTCCATTGCTCGACGGTTTTCGGCACCTTCCAGCCGGAATTCGCCAAGCAGATTCCGGGCGCCGCCGAAGACCCGCGCTTCTACGCGACCGGCATTTCGCTCATCGCCCATCCCTGGAACCCGAATGTCCCCGCCGTGCATATGAACACGCGCTTTGTGGTGACGGCCAAAGCCTGGTTCGGCGGCGGGGCGGACCTCACCCCCGTGCTCGACGCGCGCCGTACGCAGGAAGACCCGGATTCGGTCGACTTCCACGCGGCCATGCGCGGGGCCTGCGAGCGCCACCCCATCGCCGACTACAAGCGCTTCAAGGAATGGTGCGACGACTATTTCTACCTCGCGCATCGCAAGGAGCCGCGCGGGATCGGCGGCATTTTCTATGATTATCTCAATAGCGCGGGCGATCCGGCCAACAGCGGCTGGGACAAGGATTTCGCTTTCACCCGGGACGTCGGCGAAAGCTTCCTGGCGATCTATCCCGAGCTGGTGCGGCGCAACTTCGCCTCGCCCTGGACGCCCGAGGAACGGGAAGAGCAGCTCATCCGGCGCGGCCGCTATGTGGAATACAACCTGCTCTACGACCGCGGGACGATTTTCGGACTGAAGACGGGGGGCAATGTGGATTCGATCCTCTCGTCCATGCCGCCGACCGTGAAGTGGCCCTGACCTAAGCCCTCACTCCGTCATGGCCGAGCTTGTCCCGGCCATCCACGCGGCAAACGCGCCGGCCTCGGTCAGTCGTCGTCATCGCCGCCCGGCGTGGATGCCCGGCACAAGGCCGGGCATGACGGCGTTGAGCCTGCCTCAGCTCACCCGAAACGTCCACGCCCGGTTGAGCGCATAGGTCACGAACATCGCCAGCACCGTCGTCACGGCCTGCGCCGGCAGATAGGGCGCGCCGAGCCGCTCCACGAAGAGGCTCATGAGCAGGTAAGTCACGCAGAACCCGACAAAGGCGACCAGCCCAAAGCGCCAGCCCGCCTCGGCATGGGGGCGGTCGCTCGCGAAAGTATGGCGGCGGTTCAGGACATAGGCCACGACCCCGCCGGCCACATAGCCGCACAGCGCCGCCGGCACCGGCGCCCAGCCGCCCGCCTCCACCAGCGCGATCAGGATCGCGTAATGAACGAGCGTCGCGCCGACGCCGACCGAAGCATAGGTTGCGAGCTGGCGGACCATCAGCGCGGAAGCTGGGAGTAATAGCGGGCGAGGTCCTGCATTTCGTCGTCCGTGAGATGGCGGCTTTCATAGCGCATCTCTTTGTGCGGCCGCCGGCCCGACTTGAAGTGCTGAAGCTGCAGGTAGAGATAGCGGTCGTGCTGACCCGCGAGATTGGGGATTTCCACGTCGTTGCCCACGCCGTCGGGGCCATGGCAGGCGGCGCATTCGGCGACGACCTTGGCGAGGTCGTATTTCTGCTCGGCGCGCGCCGGAGCGGCGAGAAGACATAAAAGCGCGGCGCAGACGGCGGTCGACCTCATGAAAACTTTCTCCGAATGGCTCTGCGCCGCTTATGAGCCGGAGGCGAGCGCCCGCGCAAGGCCCGCATAGCCGTCGGCGCCGACGCGGCCGCGCGGCGTCTGGCAGACGCTCAAGCCACACGACCAGGGTTTTCCACAGGCTTTGCGCTGAATAACCCGTCATTGCGAGGAGCAAAGCGACGAAGCAATCGAGAGCCGAGATGACGCTCTGGATTGCTTCGCTTCGCTCGCAATGACGGGCGTCCTTCCGGCCGCCGCGCCTTGCCTGCCCCTTCACACTCGCGTCATTCTCGTCTAGACAGACCTCGACTTTCGAGCCGGGCGCGCCCGCTCGCCGCCTGCAAGACAGGCATTCGGGACGCGTGCTGGTCCAAAAGGCCGGGAACGCGGCCTTTTTTTATGCGCGCCCTCTTCTGGCGCGAAGACGGGCGAAGGCTTGCTCAGCCTAAAGGCGGCCCCTTCAGGGGGCGTCCCGAGGGAGGAGGGAGCCGCAAGGACGAATCCCTCCCCGTCCGCATGTTTCGAGACGCCTGCGTCGCAGGCTCCTCAGCATGAGGGCGGGACTCGAGCGCGCGATCCCGCGCGAAACAAAGAAGCGACATGCCGAAAAGAACCGACATATCGACCATTCTGATCATCGGCGCCGGGCCCATCGTCATCGGCCAGGCCTGCGAATTCGACTATTCCGGCACGCAGGCTTGCAAGGCGTTGAAGGCCGAGGGCTACCGGATCGTGCTGGTCAATTCCAATCCGGCGACGATCATGACCGACCCGGATCTGGCCGATCGCACGTATGTCGAGCCGATCACGCCGGAGTTTGTCGCGAAGATCATCGAGAAGGAGCGCTACGCCGTTCCGGGCGGCTTCGCTCTGCTCCCCACAATGGGCGGCCAGACGGCCCTCAATTGCGCCCTCTCCCTCG
Source organism: Methylocystis sp. MJC1 (assembly GCF_026427715.1). Classification (NCBI taxonomy): domain Bacteria; kingdom Pseudomonadati; phylum Pseudomonadota; class Alphaproteobacteria; order Hyphomicrobiales; family Methylocystaceae; genus Methylocystis; species Methylocystis sp. MJC1. The sequence goes on from NZ_CP107558.1 coordinate 2,539,453, forward strand.
AGAAGATGGGCGTGCTGGAAAAATTCGACGTCGAGATGGTCGGCGCCACGGCGCACGCCATCGACAAGGCGGAGGACCGCGAGCTCTTCCGCGAGGCCATGACCAAGATCGGCCTCGACACGCCGCGCTCGCACCACATCAAGACGCTCACCGCGGCGCTCGACGCGCTGGACGACATCGGCCTGCCCGCCATTATCCGCCCGTCCTTCACGCTGGGCGGCACAGGCGGCGGCATCGCTTATAACAAGGCGGAGTTCATCGAGATCGTCGAGCGCGGCATCGACGCCTCGCCAACCAATGAAGTGCTGATCGAGGAAAGCGTCCTCGGTTGGAAAGAATACGAGATGGAAGTTGTCCGCGACAAGGCGGACAATTGCATCATCGTCTGCTCGATCGAGAATATCGATCCGATGGGCGTGCATACCGGCGACTCCATCACAGTCGCCCCAGCGCTGACGCTCACCGACAAAGAATATCAGATCATGCGCGACGCCTCCCTCGCCGTTCTGCGCGAGATCGGTGTCGAGACCGGCGGATCGAACGTGCAATTCGCCGTCGATCCGCGCACCGGCCGTATGATCGTCATCGAGATGAATCCGCGCGTGTCGCGCTCCTCGGCGCTGGCCTCGAAAGCGACGGGCTTCCCCATCGCCAAGGTCGCCGCGCGGCTCGCCGTCGGCTACACGCTCGACGAAATCGCCAATGACATCACAGGGGGCGCGACGCCCGCCTCCTTCGAGCCGACGATCGATTATGTCGTCACCAAAATTCCGCGTTTCGCCTTCGAGAAATTCCCCGGCTCCGAGCCGATCCTCACGACCGCGATGAAGTCGGTCGGCGAAGCCATGGCGATCGGCCGCAACTTCGCCGAGTCGCTGCAAAAGGCGCTGCGCTCGCTGGAGACCGGCCTTTCGGGCCTCGACGAAATTGAGATCGACGCTCTCGGCAAGGGCGACGATATGAACGTCCTGCGCGGCGCGCTCGGCACGCCGACGCCGGATCGCCTGCTCGTCGTCGGCCAGGCGCTGCGTCTGGGCATGAGCCAGCTCGAAGTGCATGAGGCGAGCAAGATCGACCCCTGGTTCATCGCGCGCGTTGCAGAAATCGTGGCGCTCGAAGAGAAGGTAAAGAAATTCGGCCTGCCGAAGGACGCCGAGAATCTGCGCAAGCTGAAATTCGCCGGCTTCTCCGACACGCGCCTAGCGACGCTCACGAGGCTCGAAGAATCGGCCGTGCGCGCGGCGCGCCACGCGCTCGGCGTGCGGCCGGTCTATAAGCGCATCGATACTTGCGCGGCGGAATTCGCCTCGCCCACGGCCTATATGTATTCGACCTATGAGACGCCTTTCGCCGGCGTCCCGGCGAATGAGGCCAATCCCTCCGATCGCAAGAAGATCGTCATTCTCGGCGGCGGGCCGAACCGTATCGGCCAGGGCATCGAGTTCGACTATTGCTGCTGTCACGCCTGTTTCGCGCTGGCCGACGCCGGCTTCGAGACGATCATGATCAACTGCAATCCCGAGACGGTCTCGACCGACTACGACACCTCGGATCGCCTCTATTTCGAGCCGCTGACCAATGAGGACGTGTCGGAGATTCTCGACGTCGAGAAGTCGAACGGGACGCTGATCGGCCTCATCGTCCAATATGGCGGCCAGACGCCGCTGAAGCTTGCGCATGGCCTCGAAAAGACCGGTGCGCCCATCCTTGGCACGCCCGTTGACTCGATCGACCTCGCTGAGGACCGCGACCGCTTCAAGCGTCTGCTGGATAAGCTCGGCCTCAAACAGCCCAAGAACGGCATCGCTTATTCGGTCGAGCAGTCGCGCATCGTCGCGGGCGAACTCGGCCTGCCGCTCGTCGTGCGCCCGTCCTATGTGCTCGGCGGCCGCGCGATGGCGATCATCCGCGACAACAGCGATCTCGACGATTATCTGCTCGGCACGCTACCGAGCCTCGTGCCCTCCGAGATCAAGGCGCGTTACCCCAATGACAAGACCGGGCAGATCAATATGGTGCTCGGCAAGAATCCGCTGCTCTTCGACCGCTATCTGACCGACGCCATTGAAGTCGACGTCGATTGCATCGCCGACGGCGCGCAAGCGGCCATCGCCGGCGTCATGGAGCATATCGAGGAAGCCGGCATTCACTCGGGCGACTCGGCCTGCTCGCTGCCGCCGCGCTCGCTCACGCCGGAGACCATCGCTGCTCTTGAGGAGCAGACCAAGAGCCTCGCCATGGCGCTCGGCGTCGTGGGGCTCATGAATGTGCAATATGCGCTCAAGGACGGCGAGATCTATGTCCTCGAAGTGAACCCGCGCGCCTCGCGCACCGTGCCCTTCGTCGCCAAGGTCGTCGGCGCGCCCTTCGCCAAGATCGCCGCGCGCGTGATGGCGGGCGAAAAGCTTTCGGCCTTCACCCTGCCCTCCGCCCCGCCGAACCATATCGGCGTGAAGGAAGCGGTCTTCCCCTTCGCGCGCTTCCCCGGCGTCGACACGGTGCTCGGCCCGGAGATGCGCTCGACCGGCGAAGTCATCGGCCTCGACGTCTCCTTCGACGCGGCCTTTGTGAAGAGCCAGCTCGGCGGCGGCACCAAGGCGCCGCGCGGCGGCGTGCTGTTTGTCTCGGTGCGCGACGCCGACAAGCCACGCATCCTCCCGGCGATCCGCCTGCTGACGGACATCGGCTTCAGCGTGGTCGCGACCGGCGGCACCGCCCGCTACCTGCAGGAACAGGGCATCGCCGCGCAGAAGATCAACAAGGTCTCGGAAGGCCGGCCGCATATCGTCGACGCGATCAAGAACGGCGCGATCCAGCTCGTCTTCAACACGACGGAAGGCGCGCAGGCGCTCGCCGACTCGCGTTCCTTGCGCAGAGCGGCGCTTCTGCATAAGGTTCCCTATTATACGACTCTCGCCGGCGCGGTCGCGGCGGCGCAGGGCGTGAAGGCTTATGTGTCGGGAGACCTAGAGGCGCGGGCGCTGCAGGATTATTTCCGGCCCGTAACCGGCTGAAAACAAGGAAGATAAAAGGCGTGCGTCGCAAGCCGCCTTCGCGGGCGCTGGCGCGGCGGAAAGCCTGCCGAACCGCTCGGAAGGCATGGCGCGGCGACGCTTTCATGGCAAGACTATCGGACATATGATTCGGGGTTTCCCGCGCCGGCGCATTTGGCCCGCGGGGGCGAGAAGGACATTCCCCGACAATTGATCGGAAAGGCGAAGAGCGAGACCAATGGAGAAGGTGCCCATGACAGCCGCTGGCTATGCGGCGCTCGGAGAGGAATTGCGCCGTCGTCAGCAAGAAGAGCGCCCGCGCATCATCCAGCAGATTTCCGAGGCGCGCGCCCATGGCGACTTGTCGGAGAACGCGGAATATCACGCCGCGAAAGAGTCGCAGTCGCTGAACGAAGGCCGCATCGCGGAGCTCGAGGACAAGCTCTCCCGCGCCGAGGTCATCGACGTCTCCAAGCTCACGGGCTCGACGATTAAATTCGGCGCGACCGTCACGGTGGTCGACGAGGACACCGAAGAGGAGAAAGCCTATCAGATCGTCGGTGAGACCGAAGCCGACGTGAAGAGCGGCCGCGTCTCCATCTCGAGCCCGATCGCCCGCGCGCTGATCGGCAAGACGGTCGGCGACACCGTGGAAGTGAAGACCCCCGGCGGCGGCAAGAGCTACGAGATTCTGAAGGTCGCTTTCGGTTCGTAAAGCCTTCCTCGGGCCTCGTTCCTCGCGGCGTTTGGGACATAGTGGCGGGACCAGGAGAATTTGTGGCCGGCTTCGGCTCTCGCCCATCCCCTCTCGCCGCACCCGGAAAACTAGAAGCAGCGTCGACACAGCCGACGCTCCGCATCCTCGCGGACGGCCGCGCCGGACATGAGGCGCAGACGCTCGGCGTCGCCGAGGCGCTCGGCCTGACGCCCGACATCCGCCGCGTCGCTCCCCGCCGGCTCTATGAGCTCATTGCTCCTTTTGGCCCGCCGGACCCTTTGGATGCGGAAGCCTACGCGCCGCCCTACCCCGACATCGCCATCGCCGCCGGCCGGCGAACCATCCCTGCTCTGCGGCGCCTCAAGCGCTGCTCGGGCGGGCGAACCTTCACCGTCTATCTCAACGCGCCAGCCTCGGGCTTGAAGACGGCGGACCTCATCGTCGCCCCGCGTCACGACGGGCTCGCCGGTCCGAATGTCGTCGCGCCGATCACGCCCCCGAACCGGGTCACCCCGGAACGGCTCGCCGCAGCCCGCGCGGCGCCCGACCCGCGCATCGCCGCCTTGCCCCGCCCGCGCGTCGCCATGCTCGTCGGCAGCGCCGAGGGGCTTCTTTACGATCTCGATTTCATCGCAAGCACGCTTCTCGACGCCGGTTATGGCGTGATGGCGACCGCCTCCCGTCGGACGCCGCCAGAAATCGCCGCCGCGCTACGCCAAGCTCTCTCTGCGCCCGGCGGCTGGTTTTGGGACGGCGAGGGCGCTAATCCGTATTTTTCCATGCTGGCGAACGCCGACCGGATCGTCGTGACGGGCGACAGCGTGAATATGGTTGGAGAGTCGGCCGCGACCGGCGTTCCGGTCCACGTCCTCGAACCCTTTGTGATCCGGCGGAAAATCAAGGCCTATCTGACGGCGCTCGAAGGCGCGGGCGCGATCCGCATCTGGCGAGGGCCCTTCGAGAACTGGCCATATGCGCCCATCAATTCGACGCCGAGGATCGCGCGGCGGATCGCGGCGGACTATGCGGCGTTCAGGGCCTCATCCGCGTGAAGGAGCGCAGTTGCGGCGCGGCGCATAATCGCTAGATTGCCGCCCTCCCCTCTTTCCGCGACCGGGAAGAGAGAATTTGCTTCGCAACCCGAGAGTCCCCCATGTCCGCCCCCAACCATGCGCGCGTCATCATCATCGGCTCAGGGCCGGCCGGCTATACGGCGGCCATCTACACCGCGCGCGCCATGTTGGAGCCCCTGCTCATCGCCGGCTTCGAGCAGGGCGGCCAGCTCATGATCACGACGGAGGTCGAGAACTACCCCGGCTTCGCCGAGCCCATTCAGGGCCCCTGGCTGATGGAGCAGATGCGGCTGCAGGCCGAGCATGTCGGCACGAAGCTCATCTCCGACCATATCGTGGAAGCCCGCCTCGACAAGCGGCCCTTCACCCTCATCGGCGACAGCGGCGCGACCTACACTTGCGACGCGCTGATCATCGCGACGGGCGCCAAGGCGAAATGGCTTGGCATTCCGAGCGAAGAGAAATTCAAGGGCTTCGGCGTCTCTGCCTGCGCGACCTGCGACGGCTTCTTCTTCCGTGGCAAGAAGGTGATCGTCGTCGGCGGCGGCAATACGGCCGTCGAAGAGGCGCTCTACCTCTCCAACCTCGCTTCGCATGTCACCCTCGTGCATCGGCGCGATACACTGCGTTCCGAGCGGGTGCTGCAGGAACGGCTCCACAGGCAGGCGAATGTCACTGTGCTCTTCGATCATGTGATCGACGAGGTGGTCGGCACGGAGGGGCCGCTTTCCGTCACCGGCGCGCGCGTGAAACACGCCAAAACCGGTGAGACGCAGCTTCTCGAAGCCGACGGCCTTTTCGTCGCCATCGGCCATGCGCCGGCCTCTGAGCTCTTCAAGGGCCAGCTCGAATTGAAGCCCTCTGGCTATATCGCGGTCGAGCCGGGCTCGACCCGCACCAATATCCCGGGAGTCTTCGCGGCTGGCGACGTGGCCGATGAAGTCTATCGGCAGGCGGTGACCGCGGCGGGGCTCGGCTGCATGGCGGCGCTGGAGACGGAAAAGTTCCTGCTCGACGCCCCCGTCCTCGCCACAGAAGCCGTTTAGAGATCAAGCGAGAGACATGACCGAACGCGTCGTCTTCCAGAAGAAAGCCATGCCGGTCGAGGTCGAGGCCGGCAAGACCTACTACTGGTGCGCCTGCGGGCGCAGCGCCAAGCAGCCTTTCTGCGACGGCGCCCATCAGGGCACGGGGATCGAGCCCGTCTCCTACAAGGCCGAAGCGACCGGCAAGGCTTTCTTCTGTGGCTGCAAGGCCACGAAGAAGGAGCCGCTTTGCGACGGAACGCATAAAGAGTTGTGAGCATAAATCCCGCGCCGTGGCGCGAAGCGGCTTGCCGTCACCCATTCGTCCGCTACCTCCGGCCGCAACCGGCGGGAGTGAGACATGCGAACTGGGCGCGACTTCAAATATTTCGCACAGGCGGCGCTGATTGGTCTGATGCTCGTCGGCGCGGACGTCGCCTTCTACGAAGCGCTACGTCACATGATGCGCTGACCAGGGTCGACGCCATTTCAGTTTGAACAGCTCGCATCAGGGCTGTCATTCCCGTCATTGCGAGCAAAGCGAAGCAATCCACGGCCCCATCGCGGCGCTGGATTGCTTCGTCGCACGCTCCTCGCTATGACGGCGGGCGCTTCGGGCTGAAAGCCCGAGCGGGAATCCAGAGCCAAAGTAGCCTGAGTCTATTCTGGATTCCCGATCACTCAGTCTATTTCTGGGCGGCGATGTCGATCTTCTTCTCTTCGGACTTTGGCTGCGCGCTTTTCGGCAGCGTGACCCTCAGCACGCCCTTTTCGAAGTTCGCACAAATCTTATCCGGGTCGACATTGTCGGGCAGGCGGAAGCTACGCTTGAAGGCGCCGTAACGGCGTTCGGAGAAGAACCGGCCCTCGCCTTTCTCCTCGCGCTCCACCTTCTTTTCGCCGCTCATGACGAGGGCGCCGTTGACGAGCTTCACTTCGACGTCCTTCTCGTCGAGGCCGGGGAGCTCGGCGGTCATTTCATATTCATTGTCGTGCTCGACGAAGTCGACGGGGGGCGCGCCCCAGCCCATGAAGCGGTCGAAAGGCTCGACCTCGCCTGTCCGCCGCGCCAAGGGCGCCTCGTCGAAGAAGCGGTCGAGCTGGCGGCGCAGCGCCTCGATCGGGCGCCAGTCCCAAAAATCGGGAGAAACGAGAGAAGATCCGTCGTCTTTTTTCACGGGCGCGTTCTGCTCTTGAGCCATCACTGCCTCCGTAAGGTAAATGACCAATTCCAACGTTTTTGAGCGACGTTCGCACGTCTCGACGACAAAAAAATCGTGGGGTCGCCGACATCTTCAAGCGAAGCCGTAAGAACAAATTGTCGCGGGTCAAGGATGCGGGCCTGAAGGCCCGCGCGCCTTCGGGCGCGTAATTTAAAAGCGTCACTCTTCGAGTGACAAGAGACCCGCATCGCCGCCAAAGGAGGCCGTGTTGATGGTCACCGTCGTCTCCCGCAGGAAGCGGCGCAGATATTCCGGCCCGCCCGCCTTCGGCCCCGTGCCGGAAAGGCCAAAGCCGCCGAAAGGCTGGCTGCCGACGACGGCGCCGATCATATTGCGGTTCACATAGACGTTTCCCGCTGGCGCCCGCGTGGCCACGTGACGGATGCGCTCCTCGATGCGCGTCTCCAATCCGAAGGTCAGGCCATAGCCGCTCGCCTCGATCGCGCGCAGCAGCGCGTCGAAATCGCGCGCGCGCCAAGTAACGATATGCAGAACCGGGCCGAAGACCTCCTCGCGCAAATCCGCCACGCGATCGAGCCGCACAATATGCGGCGCGACATAGTATCCGGGCGTCGGCGCCTCGCCCGCATAAAGCAGGCGCCCGGCCTCCCTTTGAACCGCGAGATAGCGATCGAGCTTCTCCTTAGCCTCGGCGTCGATCACAGGGCCGACATGGACGCCGAGCCGGCGCGGATCGCCGACATGCAATTCCTTTGTTGCGCCGATGAGCGTCTCGATCGCCGTGGAGGCGATCTCCTCCTGAAGGCACAGCAATCTGAGCGCCGAGCAGCGCTGCCCTGCCGAACGAAAAGCGGAAGCGAGAACATCGTCGACCACCTGCTCGATCAGCGCCGTCGAGTCGACGATCATCGCATTGACGCCGCCCGTTTCGGCGATCAGCGGCGCAATGGCGCCCGCGCGCGCGGCGAGCGATTGGTTGATATGGCGCGCGACCTCCACTGAGCCTGTGAAGACGACGCCCGCCGTGCGCGGGTCGGCGACAAGCGCTGCGCCAACGTCTCCGGCGCCCGGCGCAAATTGCAGCGCGTCGCGCGGCACCCCCGCCTCGTAAAGAAGCGAGACGGCCAAAGCCGCGATAAGCTGCGTTTGCTCAGCGGGCTTGGCGACGACAGCGTTGCCTGTGACGAGCGCCGCCACAACCTGCCCCAGGAAGATCGCCAAAGGAAAGTTCCACGGCGAAATGCAGACGAAAACGCCGCGCCCGGAGTAACGTAGACGATTATCTTCGCCCGTCGGACCCGGAAGCCTGATCTCGCCGCTGATGCGCAGCGCCTCGGAAGCATAGTAGCGGCACATATCCGCCGCTTCGCGAATTTCGGCGAGCGCATCGTCGAGAGTCTTGCCGGCTTCACTTTGCAAAAGCGCGATTAAGGCGCCGCGCCGGGCCTCGATTAAATCCGCCGTGCGCTCCAGCTTTTGCGCGCGCTTCTCCACAGGCGTCGCATTCCATAGGGAAAACGCTTTCGTGGCGACGGCCATCATTGCGCGCGCGCCGTCGGCGTCCGTCTCGATCACTTGTCCGACTACAGCGCCGTCGATTGGAGACAGGACATCCCGAGGCGGATTTCTCCCTGCGACGCTCGGCCGCGCTTCCAGTGAAAGGCGCGCGGCGTCGCGCTCCTCGAACATAGCGGCGAGCGCCGCCCTGTCGCCGAATTCGACGCCCTTCGAATTGGCGCGCAAGGGCTCATATATTTGCGTCGGCAAGGGCAAGCGCGGATGGCGCGCCTGCGCGGCGTCGCCAATCCTCTCATGCGGATCTTCGATGAGCGCCGTTTCCGGCGTCTGCGGATCGGCCGCACGCGCGACGAAAGACGAATTGGCGCCGTTCTCGATCATTCGCCGCACGAGATAGGCCAGTAGATCGCGATGCGGACCGACAGGCGCATAAATGCGCACCGGCGCGTCGCTCATCTGCGCCAGCGCCGCATAGAGCGCGTCGCCCATGCCATGCAGGCGCTGAAATTCATAATCCTTGCGCGCGCCGGCGCGCACGAGGATCGCGGCGACGCTGCGGGCGTTGTGCGTGGCGAATTGCGGATAGAGGCGCGGCTGGGAGAGCAGCCCCGCTGCGAGCGCGTCGTAATTGAGGTCGGTCATCGCCTTGCGGGTGAAGACCGGATAATCGGCGAGGCCCCGCTCCTGCGCGCGTTTGATCTCGCTGTCCCAATAGGCGCCCTTCACCAAACGCAGCATGAAGCGTCGATCGTAGCTTTCCGCCAGCGCAGCAATGTAATCGATCACCGCGCCGGCGCGCTTTTGATAGGCCTGTACGGCAAGGCCGAACCCCTCCCAGCCGGCAAGAGAAGGATCAGCGACGATGCGCGCGATCACATCCAGCGATAGCTCGAGACGGTCGGCTTCTTCGGCGTCGATGGTGAAAGCAAGGTCGCGCGCTTTGGCGAGATTCGCGAGCGCCAGCACGCGTTGCGGCAATTCCTTCAGCACGCGCTCGCGCGAGATCGCCTCGTAACGCGGATGCAGCGCCGAGAGCTTGACCGATATGCCGGGGCGGTCAGGCAGCGCCCGATCGCCCGCGCGCGCGCCGATCGCATTGATGGCCGCCGCATAAGCCTCGAAATAGCGTTCCGCGTCTTTGGCGCTGCGCGCGCCTTCGCCCAGCATGTCGAAGGAAAATCTTTCGCGCCGCCCCTTCGCGCGCGACAGCGCATCGTCGATCGTCTCGCCGAAAACGAAATGCGCGCCCATGAGGCGCATCGCCTGCCGCGCGGCGACGCGTAGCGTGGGAAGGCCAAGGCGCCGCGCAAGATCGGCGACGAGGCTGCGCGGCTCGGCGCTCCCGTCTCTTCCAGGGCCCACGAGCCGCGCCGAGAAACCCAGCGCAAAGGCGCATGCCTGCACGAGCAACGTATCGGAAGCGGATTCGTGATGGGAGAAATCGCCGGCGGCGAGCTTATCGGCGAGGAGGCGATCTGCCGTGGCGTCGTCGGGCACGCGCAAGAGCGATTCGGCAAGCGCCATGACGGCGAGGCCCTCGCGCGAGGACAGCGAGAATTCATGGAGGAAATCCTCGACGCCGCCGAGCGCGCTATGCTCGGCGCGCATGCCGCGAACGAGAGCGAGCGCCTTGGTTCCGATCGCCGCGCGCAAAGCCGCATCCGGGCAATCTGCGAGAAAGGCGGCGGCGAAGGCTTCGTCCGGCGGCGCATAGGGCGCGGAGAAAGGCGGCGGCTCGACCATGGGCGGCTCCCTCATGCCTCTATCAGGGCATATGGGAGTCTCCCGCCGTCATTGCGAGAAGCGGAGCGTTGAAGCAACCCCGAGATAGCGGGACGGGCCTGGATTGCTTCGCTTCGCTCGCAATGACGGCCGGCTGCCTGGGTCATTCCCGGCAGCCCGAAGGCCCTGACCAGGAATCCAGAGCGACGGCGGCAATCGGGCCTAAATCTTATCCCCCTCGGCACCGGGCGTGACGCAGCGCCAGCGGGTGACTTGCACATTGGGATGCTCGCCCGACCACTGGGCGATGTACGGCATAGCCTGCATCATGCAATTACTGGTCGAACCAGTGGTGGATTCGAGCATCAGCCGACGCTCGTCGCACGCGTTCGGCTGCGCGAGCGTGCAGACAGTGAGGATGAGTTCGACGAAATTCATCGGCAACACCCCTTGCGTGAGCGCCGCCGAATTTGGCGGCGCACAATCTCAAAGCAAGGGTAATGCCGGTCAGGCGGGGGTCAAGATTTCGCCCTTGCCATAGACGGCCGTATCGCCGCCATAGCGCTGCAGCTTGGCCGACAGAACCGCCGCCGCCGCCTCGCTGTCCGCCTTCAGCCCGCGGGCGAAAAGCCGCGCGAAAGTAAGGACATGCGCGCCGCAGTCGATATAGGTCGGGCCAATCTCGGGGCGCTTGGCCAAAACCAGCGAGCCGCGCTTGTTGAGATAGCCGACGCGGCCCGAGGTCTTGCCCAGCGCCACGATCGTGCCGGCGATGAGGCGCGAGCCCAAATCCTCGCCGGCGTCCCCTTCGATGATCAGAATGCCCCGGCGAAGGCGGTCGCCCGCCCGCGCGCCGGCCTTGCCGCGCACCACCACGCGCCCGCCGGACATGCCGGCCAGCTCGCCGGCGAGCGGCGCCGCGAGCAGCTCGCCGACATCGCCCTTGATCTCGATATGGGCGCCCTCATTGCCCGAGGCCGCATAGGCGCCGGCGCTGCCCGAAACCGTGATCTTGCCGCCCTTGGCCAGCCGGCCGAGCTGAAGACCGACGTCGCCCTCGACGTGAATGCCGAACTCCGGCAGGAGCTTCGCGCCGATCAGATCGAAACGCGCCGAGCCGCCCTCGTAGCGGATGTTCTTGAGATCGCCCTCGGCGAGCTTGAACACGTCGCCAACCTTGGTCGAGGCGCGGGTGGTGCCGATCTCGATCTTCTCGATGTCGGCGAGCGATTTGCCGGCAAGGCGGTCGGGCGTGAGCGCCGAAAGGTCGACGCGCTGCGGCGGCTCCTGACGGAGCGTGAAGGTGAAGGGCTTCACGGCAGCAAATCCTTCAAATGATAGTGGAACGGACCGAGCTTGCCGCCATAGTTGCCGGCGCCGACGCGCTTGGCCCCATTCTCCGGGCCCATCTCGATGATGGCTTTCAACCCGGCGCGCATGGCGGCGGAAACCGCCGCGTCGGTCAGGCCGTCGATGACGATCTCGAGCACGCAACCGACGTCGGGATCGAGCGCGCTCTTGGTCACGCCGCGCAGCGTCGGGCAATAGGCGTCATTGGTGGAGGCGCCCATGCCCTTATATTGCGAGCCGACCTTGGAGCCCGACCGCACAATGCCGCCCGGGAAGGGCTGGATCACGTCCGGCACGGCGTCGATCGCGGCCACGGCGGCTTCCGTCGCGCGCATGGTCGATTCCCAGTCCGCGCCCATGACGAGCAGATTGCCGCCGCCGACGGACTTCTTCGTCAGCCCGACCTTGGACTCGCAGAAGAACTCGCCGTCCATCACCGGGATACGCCAGAAGCGGCGCCCGTCGATGGCCTTAGACATCTGCCATTTGTCGCCGAACTGGCGCACGGCGTCGCCGACCTTGATCTCGAACTCGCCCTTGACCGTCGAATAGACCGCCGAACCCGGACAGGTCAGCACGCATTGGCCGAGGCGGTTGACGAGCTGCTTCTCGGCGTCCTTCGACGACATGGCGAACAGCAGCGCGCGCACGCCGGGGCGCCCATCGGGCGTCTCTTCGGGCGAAACCTCGCAGTCGACGCCGGCCTCGCAGCCGCAGCCGATGACCGAGGTCGCGAAGCCCGTCATGGTCTTGGCGGCGGTCATGGCCCATTTGGCGTTCGGGCCGGTGATGAGAATGCCCGTCCCGCTCATCGGGAAGGCTTCGGCGAAACTCTCGTCGATGCGAACGCCGTTGCGAACTATTCCTTGCATGCGACCTCCGCAAAGGCGTCCTTGTGCGGCAAAGCGGCGGCCGGCACGTCGAAAATGCCGCGCGGCTGGCCGTAAAGCTCCTCGTAGTAGCTGTCGAGCCGCTTGTTGATGTTGTTGTCGAAGCGCGGGCTGATGTGCAGCGTCTTGCCGCGCTTGTAATGCGACACCTCGCCGTCCTTCACCACGAGGTCGCCGTCCTTGAAGACGTAAGCCGCGCGGCGGAACATGCCGGCCTTGTCGCGGCTCTCCTTATAGACCGCGACGTCGGCGACGGCGCCCGCCGCAAGCGTGCCGCGATCGGTAAAGCCGAACAGCTTTGCGGCGCCCGAGCGGCTCATCTGCGCGAGCTCATAATAAGTGTATTCGCGCTTGAGCGAAGGCAGAGTCGTGAACTGCAACGCCTCGGCGGGCAGCCGCGACATCACCTGCTCGCGCAGCTCGGCGCTCATCAGCAGCGCGAAAAGCTCCGGATACGCCGTGAAGGGGCCGCCGTTCGGATGGTCGGTGGTGAAGAAGACCTGCTCAGGGTTCTTGATGAGCAGGAACAGCTCGAGACCCGCCGCCCATTGAATGGCGTTGTAGTAGTTCGAGATCTTGTAGTTGTAGGGCACGATGCCGCCGCCATTGGCGTCGCCGTCGAAGATCGCGCCCTTCTTCGGGATCGCGCCCGACATGCTGTTGAACTGCTTCAGCACGTCGGAGGAGATCGTCACCGTCTGCGAGAACATCACCTGGCCGACGTCGACCGTGACGTTCGGATTGGCGTTGATCTTCTCGGCGAAAGTCGCGGCGGCGGAAGAGAAGGCGTTATTGCCCTCCTTGCCATAGGCGTAGAATTGAATATGGGCGAGATGCAGCGGCAGGCCCTGCGCCGCGTCGATCGTGTCGAGCGCCGTCTGGATATTGCCGGCGATGCCCAGATTGTTCATGTGCAGATGCAGCGGGTGGTGGATGCCCACCGCCTGCGTCGCCTTCTGCAACGACTGGAAGATCTTGCGCGAGGTGAGGCCGTAGAACGGCACCTCGTCGTCGAGCCCATAGGCCCGCATATTCTCCTTGAAGGCCTCGCAGCCGCCCGGATTGATGCATTTCAGGCCCAGCGACTTCGTGCCGGCGACCGTCGTCGCGACATAGTCGTTGATCGCGCTCTCGGGCTCGCCCGCGCGAATCTGGCGCAGCAGGAAGTCGTCGTTGCCGAGAACCGTCAGCGCGCCCTTGTCGAGGATCGGGACGTCGTTGAGCTCGAAATGCGTCTGCAGCGAGTGATGCGGCGCCATCGCCGGCTCGACGACCGTCGTGAAGCCCATCTGCGCATAGAGCCGGCCGGTCTCATAGGTCGACCATTTGGCGGTCGAGAGCGGCGTGTTGGCGAGACGCGCGCGAATGCCGCGATGCAGCTCGGGCAGCAGCAGGCGCGCAGTGTTCACATTGCCGCCGGCAATGTGCGAGTGAATGTCGATCGCGCCGGCCATGACGATATGGCCCGTGCAATCGATCTCCTGATCGGCCTTTCCCCCGGCCGGCGGCGCGACGATGCGGCCGTCTTGGAACCAGACGTCGCCGACGCCGTCCTTGCCCGTTGCCGGGTCGACGACATGGCCGCCACGCAAAACTGTCAGCAAGGCGCGACCTCCGAAACATTCGCCATGATGGCGTCGATGACGTGAGCGACCGTCGGCGCGTCGGACGACGCCGTGGCCGTGCGCAGCGTCAGGCCGCCGGTCTCCTGGGCCATGAGCACGGCGTCATGGGTGACGCCGGGCTGGCCGACTTCGATGTAAAGCCCGCGCGCCGGCGCCGCGCCAGCGGGGGCCAAAGTGACGAGCGGGATATCGGAGCGCGACCAGGACGGCGCCTCGCCGTCGAAAGCCGAGATCCACAGCGCGGCGTCGGCCTCGCCGCTGTCGACGAGACGGGACGCTTCGAAACGCCAGGGATCGTGCTCTGGATAGCCACGGCCGAAGCCCGTGCGGGGCGGGAAGCCGGTCATCCAGCCCGCCGCCTGCGTCACGCCGGAAGCGCCGGCGCGGGCGCCGATATGCACGCCCGTGAAGCGGGTCGTGACATTGAGGTCGGTGACGAGCGCCTGCATCATCTCGATCGTCAGCGCGTCGAGGCCAGCGGAGGCGGCCCAGACGAAGCAGCCGAACTTGGCGTTCTTCAACGTCTCGGCAAGACCATCCACCAATTCGAGCTTGGCGGCGTCGATCTTCTCGGCGTTGACCGGGCGGCCGCCGACGCGGGCGCGCCAGACGCCGAGGGCGCCGGGAATTTCCTGCAGAGTCGCCGGAATGACCGTTGCGCCGGCGATGGCGTTCGCCTCGCTTGCGTCCGGCCCCAGCCAGATGACCTTACGCGGCGTCCCGGCGTGCGAGCCATGGCACGGGGCCTGATCGAACGCGAGACGTTCCAGCATGCCGGGCCATTGTTTCGTCAGGCCGGGGCCGACGAGCACCACGACATCGGCGCGCACGCGCGCCTCATTGGCCGTGGTGGTGAACATGCCGAAAGAGCGCTTCACGTCGATGTCGGCCAGCAAGTCGCCCGAGGCCAGATGGTCAAACGCGCCGCGCAGCCGCTCGGCCAGGAGTATCGCCGCCCGCGCGCCGGGAACGTCCGCCCCGAGACCTGCGACGAGGGGAAAATTCGCGCGGCTCAATATGCGCGCAGCCTCTTTATAGGCGTCTTCGAGCGCAATCGCCTTGCCGTCGAGCGTCGCCTTGCTCATCCGATTCCCTGCCCCGTTCCGCTGGTCGCGGTTGTTGTCCTTGTCGCGCGGCCGGCGCCGCGCGGGCCCGAACGATTCACTCGTCGCCAATGGCGTGAGGAATGCTCTAAGGCTTATGAATGATGGCCCCCGGCCGGATTGCACGCGCCCGTTCCGAAAGCGCGCTATGCCTAGCAGCCGTCACGCGCCATGTCGAGACGCTTGGGCGTCACATCTCGGGAGAACCCAGCGACACGAGGCTTCCCGGCGCGCCGCGCCCTGCCGCAAGCAGAGCCATAAGGTCAATTGCACGACCCTATCGATCATGATAATGCTCTCGCCGAGCTCGAACCTGCCCCTCGCCCGGTCACCGGGCCCACAAGAGCAGGGAGCCGTCTGAGTTCCAATTCGGAGGATATCGACATGGCCTGGACCACCCCTGTGATCGTCGAAGTTTGCGTCGGCATGGAAGTCACCAGCTACTCTTCGGCTGAAATCTAAGATTTCGCGAGAATTGTCGCTTCGGCGACGATGCGCTCGATAAAAAAGCGAGCCGGTAGGATATACGTCGCGGTTGACGGCGTTTCTTACTCGGCTCGATTTTTTTGCCCAATTCGTTGAAACTGTAAAGTCTCTGAGGGCCATCATGCGCAAATCGGCGCTATTTATCGCTTCAACGGCAGCCATCCTGTCCCAGGCGGCGATCGCCGAAGCTCTCGACACGAAAAAGCTTCTCAGCGACGCGCATGCGTCCTTCCAGCCGCTTCCTTCGGTCCCTGTCGCCAAGGATTCGCTGCAGGCTGTCCGCGCCGATCTTGGCCGGCGGTTGTTCTTCGAGAATCGCGTCTCGATGGACGGCAACGTAAGCTGCTCTCACTGCCATTTGCCGGATAAGCAGGCGACCGATGGGCTTCCGAAGGCGGTTGGCGTGTTCGGCAAGGAAAATCCCCGCAACGCGCCGTCGATCTTCAACGCCGCGATGAATTTTAAGCAGCATTGGCGCGGCGACCGCGAATCGCTCGAGGAGCAGGCGGAAAAATCGCTGCTCGGCCCGGCGAGCTTCGGCAATCCCGACCAAGCGACCGCAATGGGCAAGCTGAAAGCCATTCCCGCCTATGCGGACGCTTTCACGAAAGCCTTTCCCGACGACAAGGATCCGATCAACTCCCGCAACTGGGGAATCGCCGTCGCCGCCTTCGAATGGACGCTGCTGACGCCGTCGCGATTCGACGCCTTCCTTTCCGGCGACGCCAAGGCGCTGTCCCCGCAGGAACAGGCGGGCCTGCGCAAATTCATCGATACCGGCTGCGCGACATGCCACAATGGCGTCGGCTTGGGCGGCAATTCTTTCCAGAAGTTCGGCGTCACTGAAGACTACTGGAAGGAAACCGGCTCCAAGACGCCCGACAAGGGCCGCGCGGACGTCACCAAAAACGACGACGATCTCTACGTCTTCAAGGTCCCGAGCCTGCGTAATGTCGCGAAGACCGCGCCTTATTTCCACGACGGATCGGTCGACGATCTGACCAAGGCCGTGAAGATCATGGGCAAGACGCAGCTCGACAAGACGCTTTCGGATAAGGACACCGCCGACATCGTCGCCTTTCTGGGAAGCCTGACGGGGCCCGTCCCGGCGAATTACTCGGCGCCGGAGCCTTATCCGGACGCGAAGTAAGCCCCTTCGCAGGGCGCACGCAACCGTCATGGCCGGGCTTGTCCCGGCCATCCACGCCGAGGGAAACGGCCCACGCCGGGACGCGCTATCCGACAAGGCTGGCTCTCGGCCGGCTGGTAAATTCGTCCGCCCCGCACGCTGTGGCATCTGCGCGGCGTGGATGGCCGGGACAAGCCCGGCCATGACGAGGCAGCGTCGGCTGGGTCGAGCAAAGCGCCACCACGGCCGTTGCGGCGCGAACCCCACCCGGCGGCCGTTGGCCCGCCGACCTCCCCGTAAAGGGGAGGTATGGGGATCGCTAAGCTACATTGCTATTCGCCCGATTGCCCTACCCCTCTCCCGCTCCGCCGGGGAGCCCAACTCACGCCAGCTTCTGCTCCAATGCGATTCGCATCAGCTCCATCGGCGTGCGGGCGCCGAGCTTGCGCTTCATGATCGAGCAGCTGTTGGCGATCGTCTTGTAGGAAACCTGCGTCGCCTCGGCGATCTCCGCCATGCCGAGGCCCGAGCCCAGCATGCGCAATATCTCCAGCTCCCGCGCCGTGAGCGCCGAGAGTGGACTGACCGCGCCAGCATTTTTCGCGAAAGCAAGCTGATTGGCGATCTTCGGCATTAAAAACACGCCGCCAGCGGCCACCTCGCGCACCGCTTTCAGCAACAAATAAGGGTCGTCGTTCTTTGTGACATAGCCCTTGGCCCCCGCCTCGATTGCGCGCGCCGCGAAGATCGGGTCGTCATTCATGCTGAACACGACGATGCGCGCTTGCGGATCCGCGTCGAGAATGCGACGCGTCAATTCGAGCCCGGAAACGCCTGGCATGGCGATGTCGACGACCGTCACATCCGGCTTGTTTGCGATAAAGGCGGCGAGGCCAGCCTCGGCGTCGCGCGCATCGAAGACCTCTATGTCGCCCTCGCCGGCGAGCATGGCCGAGCAACCCGCGACAATGATCGGATGATCGTCGACAATCAGAACCCGCATCTTTCCTCCCTTGAAACTGCTTCAAGATTGACCGGAAGCGGCGCCTTCGTAAAGTCACCGCTCCCGCGCTTGTCTCGACGCGCGGCCCTCGCTCGCCGCCGCGGGCGAGAGAGCGGGAGGAGAGAAGAAAGCCGCATGCTTCGAAAACTGACGTTACGCGCGCGGCTTTCGCTCCTGCTCGGCGCCGTCATGGTCGCCGGCCTAGCTTTTGGCATCGGCCTTTTGATCCTCCATGCGGGGACGCGCGTCAACGCGGAAGCCGAGGGCGCGACGCGACTTGCGCGCGAGCTCGTCCAAGCCACCCTGCCCCGCCTGTCGAGCGCGCAGAATCCACGAGCTGTCTTGGCGGAGCTGCTGGAAGACGCGCGGCGTCTCCGCCATGTGCGCGTGATTGTGGAGGGCGAAGCGCCATCATCCACGACGGCCGAAAAACATGCGCCCGGCTGGTTCAGCGCGTTGGTCTTTCACACTCCGGCGCCAACGCGCGTCGCAACGCCGCTCGGCTCCATCGAGATTGCGGCAAGCTCGGAAGACGAGATCGCGGAGGTCTGGGAAGAGATCGTCTGGCTCGCGATCGGCGCGGCCGCCGTCGCGACGATCGCTTTCACGCTCGTCTCCTATGCCGTTTCCCGCGCGCTCACCCCCATCGGCGCGCTTTCGGAAGCGCTGCGGCGGCTCGAGCAAGGCGATCACGCGGTCCGGGTTCCCGCCGACGGATCTCGGGAGTTCGTCGTGATCGCCGAACGTATCGACAGCCTCGCCGCCACTTTGCAGCGACTCGACGCGGAAAACCGCCGGCTTCTGCGCCACATGATCCACGTGCAGGACGAGGAACGCCGGGCCATCGCGCGCGACTTGCACGACGAGATCGGGCCTTTCCTTTTCGCCGTGCGTGCTGGCGTCGGAGCCCTGGCGCGCAAGGCGCAAACCCCCGACGCCGCCCCGGCGCGGCTGGCGGAAGACTGCACAAGAATCGACGGGCAGATCGCCGCCTTGCAGCAGGTGAACCGCCGCATTTTAGGAAGATTGCGGCCGGCAGCGCTGGAGGAGATGGGCCTCGCCGACGCCATCGAGGCGCTGGCGCGCGGCTGGCGCGAGACGCGGGCGGAAATCGCGATCGATCTCTCGCTCGAGGGCGCGCGGGGCAAGCTCGATGAAACGACCGCGATTACAGCCTATCGCGTCGTGCAGGAAGGGCTGACCAACGCCTTCAGACATTCGGGCGCGAGCCGAATCGCCGTCGCGATCGCGCGCGCCGGCCAGCGGCTGCGAGTCGAAGTCCGTGACGACGGAACGGGCCTTCCGGCTGCTTTCACGCCTGCGGGACTGGGGCTACGCGGCATGAGCGAGAGAGTGAGCGCGCTTGGCGGAACACTTTGGCTCGACAATGACGCGGCTGGCGGCGCGCGGCTTGTGGCCGAGCTGCCCATCGGCGCAACGCCCGTCAACAAAACTGGGGGCTGACGCCGCCGGCCCAAAGAGGCGCGCCGCCTGAGGCGCGCTCATGCCCAAAACGTCGGGAATTCTTCCCGGTTTCGACAGGATGAACTCCCTATAAAACCGTTATTTTTCAAACCTGTAGCGAAGGCGCAACAGATCGGGAATATTGTCGCGAAATTGTCTTGGCGACGGGACGGCGCGGCTCCCTCGACGATATAAACCCGCTCGACGAAAGCGCTCGGAAGAATCGGACTGGGGCCATGGTTTTGGATAAACGGATTTCCTTCATCGCTCTCACAGTGGCGCTCGCGCCGGGAGCGGCGTTGGCGCAGACCTCCTTGCCGACGATCGAGGTCGGCGGCGCGCCGTTGCGCTCGACCGCGCGTCTCGCCCCCGCGCAAGCGGCCCCGAGCCGCTCGACCGCCGCCCAGCCCGCGCGCGTCTCTTCCGCCCCAATCTCGCCAGCGCCCGCGGCTTCCCCGGTTGTCATCAAATACGCCGTTCCGGCCGCGACCTACACCTTCTCCTCCAAGGAACTGGCTCAGACCCGCCAGTTCGACGTCTCCGGCGCGCTTCAGCGCCAGGCGCCAGGCGTGATCATCAATGACGTCGCCGGCAATCCCTTTCAGCCGCAGATCGATTTTCGCGGCTTTGTCGCTTCGCCCATCTCCGGCACGCCGCAAGGGCTCGCGGTCTATCAGAACGGCATTCGCGTCAACGAGGCCTGGGGCGACGCGGTCAATTGGGACCTGATCCCGAGTATCGCCATGGATCGCCTGACGGTGGTCACCGGCAATCCGCTCTTCGGCCTCAACGCGATCGGCGGCGCGGTCACGGTCGATATGAAGAACGGCTTTACCTACCAAGGCTTCGAGCTCGACGCCCGCGCCGGCAGCTGGGCGCGGCGTCAGGCGGCGATGCAATACGGCATCCAGAAAGGCGCCTTCGCGAGCTACCTCGCCATGGAGGCCGCCGGCGACAATGGCTATCGCCATTTCTCGGGCTCGCACGTCAAGCGGCTCTACGGCGACGTCGGCTATCGCGGCGAGAGCGGCGAAATCCACGCCAATGTCACGGTGGCGCAGAACCGCTTCGGCGCCAGCGGCCCGGCGCCCGTCGAGCTGACGAACATCGATCCGGGCGCGGCCTATACGACGCCGCAAACCTATAAGAACACGCTGGCGATGTACGACATCAACGGCAATGTCGCGCCCAACGAGCATTGGAAACTCTTCGGCGACGTTCACTTCCGCGCCTTCGACCAAGCGCGCGTCGACGGCAACACCACCGAGTTCAATTCCTGCGGCGACGCCACGCTGTGCGACGGCAATGACAATCCGACGAGTCTTCCCGACTTCTTCGGCGGCGCCGCCTCGCTCGGCGTCGTCGACAAGACCTGGACTCGCTCGCGCACTATCGGCGGCACCGTCCAGGCCACGAACGACGACGTTTATTTCGGCTTCCACAACAAGATCACCTTCGGCGTCAGCTATGATCACGGCTGGACGGCCTTTTCGGCGAATGAGACGCTCGGCGTCATTCAGCCGAACCTCGTCGTCGGGATCACCGGCCCGATTGTGGAAGAGCCTGCGGGCAGCATTTCGAGCGTCTCGGTGCGCGCCGCGAACGACTATCTCGGCGTCTATGCGCTGGATACGCTCGACATCACCGACAAGCTCTCGGCGACCGCGGGGGCGCGCTTCAATCGCGCCGGCATTTCGCTTTATGATATGCGCGGAACGCAGATCAACGGCTCGGGCGTCTATACGCGCATCAATCCGGTCGCCGGCCTCACCTATAAAATCCTGCCGAATGTCTCGGCCTACGCCAGCTATTCGGAGGCCAATCGCGCGCCGACACCGCTCGAGCTCGCCTGCGCGGACCCGAGCCGTCCCTGCCTCATCGATAACTTCCTGGTCTCCGACCCGGCGCTGAAACAAGTGGTGTCGCATACGATCGAGACGGGCCTGCGCGGCAATGTGGCGGTCCCCTCGCTCGTTCCGGCGGCCGCGGATTACCTCCCCGGCGAAATCACCTGGAGCGCGGGCCTGTATCGCACCTATAATTTCAACGACATTCTGAGCGTCCCGAGCCAGGTCGGCGGTCGCGGCTATTTCACCAATGCCGGGACGACATTGCGTCAGGGCGTCGAAGCGTCGCTGCGCTACGCCGACGAAAGGCTCAGCGCCTGGCTCAGCTATACGCTGACCGACGCGACCTTCCAGTCGGCGATCCTGCTCGGCGCGCCGAACAATCCCCTGGCGATGGCATTCGGCAATGGCAACGAGCTGATTACGCCCGGCGCCAATCTGCCCTCCACCCCGCGCCACCGGCTGAAAGCCGGCGCGGATTACGCCGTGACGCCGCAATGGAAAGTCGGGGCGGATCTCGTCTATGCGTCAGGGGTTTGGCTGCGCGAAGACGAAATCAACGCCTTCGGCACGCTGTCTCCCTATGCGCTGGTCAATTTGCGCACGTCCTGGCAGGCGACGCCGAACCTGCAGTTCTACGGGATAATCGAAAACGCCGCCAATATGCGCTCGCGCAGCTTTGGGGTCTTCTTCGACAGGGCGGCGATTTCCTTCCTGCCGTTCACGAACCCGAAAATGGTCTCGCTCGGACCGCCGCTCGGCCTTTTCGGCGGTGTGAAGATCTCCTTCTGACCAGCCACGCTGGCGCCCGGCCGCCCGGCCGCCTATTTTAGCGCTGCTTCGGCGCTAACTTTGGAGATGGATATGAGAAAGACGTTTGTGGTCGGCGCGCTGGCGCTTGCCGGGCTGCTCATCGCCCCGGTCGCGCCCGCGCTGGCAAAAAAGGCCCCGCCGGTCGCCTCGCTCGATACCGACAAGGACGGCACGGTCGATGTGAACGAGGCGAATAAATCCGCCGAGGCGCTTTTCACCAAGCTCGACAAGGACAATGACGGCACCATCGAGCCCAAGGAGCTTCAGGGCCGCCTCTCCAAAAAAGAATTCAAGGCGGCTGACCCCGATAATGACGGCACGCTCAGCAAGGATGAATATCTCGCCGTCGTCGGCAAGCTCTTCAAAGACGCGGACGGCGACAATGAAGGGACGCTGGACGACAAGGAATTCGCGTCCAAGCAGGGCAAGGCGCTCCTGCGCGTCGTCCGCTAAACCAAGCCTGGGTGATTTGGGAAAGGATTTCCTCTTCCTGAGGAGCAGCCGAAGGCTGCGTCTCGAAGGACGAGGAAATCCTTTCAACCACGTTTTTTCCTCACCCTCGCGCTTCGAGACGCCGCCGTCGGCGGCTCCTCAGCATGAGGGAGAGGAAAAAGCTTCGTTCCTCAGCCTATGCGCGACTTGATCCCTCCCGCCGATCCGGCCATGTAGAAGGCCATGAAACGCCTCGCCGCCGCTTTATGCCTCATGCTCGCGACCGCCTCTGCGCGGGCCGAGACGCTCGATATCAAGGTCGGCGTGCTGCGCGAGCCGCATTCGCGCGAGACCCTCTCCATTCTCGACATTCCCGCCGCCGACGACACGCTCGCCGGCGCGCTGATGGGCGCGGTCGACAACAACACCACCGGCAAATTCACCCACCAAACCTTTGAAGCGATCGACGAGAAGCTCGACGACGGCGCCGATGTCGCGGCGGCGGTCGACACGCTTGTCGATAAGGGCGCGCTTCTCATCATCGCGGATCTCTCGCTCGACCGTCTTCTTGCGGCGAGCGAGCGCGCCAAGGCGAAGGGCGCGCTGCTCTTCAACGTGTCGGCGCCCGACGATCGGCTTCGCGAGGAAGACTGCCGCGCCAATGTCGTCCACGTAGTGCCCACGCGCTCCATGCTGGCCGACGGACTCACGCAATATCTTGTCTGGAAGCAGTGGCGGAAGTGGCTGCTCATCAAGGGCTCGCACGCTAATGACGAATTGCTCGCGCAGGCCTATCGCCGCGCGGCCAAGAAGTTCGGCGCGAAGATCGTGGAAGAGCGCCTCCATGAGGACACCGGCGGCGGACGGCGCAGCGACTCGGGCTCGGTGCAGACGCAGCGGCAAATGCCCGTCCTGACCCAGAATGCGCCCGCCTATGACGCGCTTGTCGCCGTTGACGAGAGCGAGGTTTTCGCGGGCTATCTCCCCTATCGCACATGGGACCCGCGCCCTGTCGCGGGCTCGGCCGGACTTTACCCCACCAATTGGGACCCCGCCCATGAGCAATGGGGCGCGCAGCAATTGCAGAACCGCTTCATGATGACCTATCGCCGTCTCATGAACGCGCGCGATAACGCCGCCTGGCTCGCCATGCGCATGATCGGCGAAGCGGCGACGCGCACAAATTCCAGCGCGCCCGATAAGCTCCGCGCGTTTATACTCAGCAAGGATTTCTCCATCGCCGCCTTCAAGGGCGTGCGTTTGACGCTGCGTCCCTGGAACCAGCAATTGCGCCAGCCGATCCTGCTTTCGGATGGCCGCATCACCGTTTCCGTCTCGCCGCAGGAAGGCTTCCTGCATCAGGTGAGCGAACTCGATACGCTGGGGCTCGATCAGCCCGAAACGAAGTGCAGGTTGAAATGAAGACCAAGGCTCTTGCGGTTTTCCGTCATGGCCGGGCTTGTCCCGGCCATCCACGCCAGGCAGCTGTAATCAACGGCGTGGATGCCCGCGACAAGCGCGGGCATGACGCGCGCGGCGTTGCAATTGCATTTCTCATAACAGCAGCGCTCGCCTTTCCCGCCCACGCCTACACGGCGTTCGTCAGCAATGAAAAAGGCAACTCCATCACCGTCATCGACACGGATAAGCTCGTAGCGACGGCAACCGTGAAAGTCGGCCGCCGTCCGCGCGGCATCGAGCTGAACAAGGACGGTTCCGAGCTTTTCATCTGCGCCGGCGACGACGACGCCATTCAGGTGCTCGACACCAAAAGCCTGAAGCTCACGGGCAAGCTCCCTTCCGGCCCGGACCCGGAGCTGCTCGTGCTCAGCCCCAAGGGCGACACGATCTACGTCTCCAACGAGAACGATAATCTCGTCACGCTCATCGATGTGAAGCGTAAGGAGCAGGTGGGCGACATTCCGGTCGGCGTCGAGCCGGAAGGCATGGCGATCAGTCCGGACGGCAAGCTCCTGGTCAATACGTCAGAGACGACCAATATGGCGCATCTGATCGATACGCAGACCAAGGAGATCGTCGCCAACATCCTTGTCGACAACCGCCCGCGCTTCGCCGAATTCAAGAAGGACGGCTCCGAGCTTTGGGTGTCGTCGGAGGTCGGCGGCACGGTGGCGGTGATCGATCCCAACAAGCGCGAATTGAAGCAGAAGATCAGCTTCGAGATTCCTGGAATGTCGAAGGAGGCGATCCAGCCGATCGGCATTTCGATCACCAAGGACGGCAAGCGCGCCTTTGTTGCGCTCGGTCCCGCGAACCGCGTGGCCGTGATCGACGCCGAGACGAAGAAAATCGAAAAGTATCTGCTCGTCGGCCAGCGTGTCTGGCACCTCGCCTTCACGCCCGACGAAAAATATCTGCTGACCGCGAATGGCGTGTCGAACGATGTGTCGGTGATCGACGTGGCGAGCCTCAAGGTGGTGAAGTCTATTCCGGTCGGCTCCTTCCCCTGGGGCGTGGTGGTGGCGCCGCAATGATCGATTCTTCGCAGCCTTGTCATTCCCGACGCGCAAAGCGCGATCGGGAATCCAGAGCCACAATCCCGATGTCTGCGGACGGCGGCTCTGGATTCCCGGTCGTTCGCTTCGCGAACGCCGGGAATGACAGATGCGCGCCTGAAGGCGCGCGGTCCGGACCGCGAGCCTTCAGGCTCGCCTGCAACGCAGCGCCGCTATGACCGACGCCCTCTCCATCCGCCATCTCTCGCATTCCTACGGCGCCCGCAAGGCGCTCGACGATGTGAGCTTCACTGTCGCGCCCGGCAGCTTCACCGTGCTGCTCGGCCTCAACGGCGCCGGCAAGAGCACGCTTTTCTCCCTCGTCACGCGGCTTTATGCGGCGCGGCAGGGCCGGATCGAGATCTTCGGCGCCGATGTCATGCAGAGCCCCGGCGCGGCGCTGCGGCGGCTCGGCGTCGTGTTTCAGGCGCGCACGCTCGATCTCGAATTGAGCCTGATGCAGAACCTCGTCTATCACGCGGCGCTGCACGGCATCGGCCCGTTCGAGGCGCGCCGCTTAGGGCAAGAGGCGTTGACTCGCGCCGGCCTCGCCGAGCGCGCCAATGACAAGGCCCGCGCACTCTCGGGCGGCCAGATGCGACGCGTCGAGATCGCGCGCGCTCTGCTGCACAAGCCGCGGCTTCTGCTTCTCGACGAGCCGACCGTCGGCCTCGACATCAAGGCGCGCGCCGATATTCTCGCCCATGTGCGCGGCCTCGTCCACGACGAGGGGCTCGGGGTCTTGTGGACGACCCATCTCATCGACGAGATCGACAGCGAGGATCAGGTGGTGATCCTGCATAAGGGCAAGGCGCTGGCGACCGGGCTGGCGCGCGAGATCGTCGCGCAAAACGGCGCGCCGGAGATCGGGGCGGCTTTCGCGAAGATCACAGGCGCTGACGCAGAGAGGATTTCGGCATGAGCTGTCGGGCGCGTATCGCCTTGGTCCGCGACTCCTTCTCCTGTTCGCGGGAGACGGCGGCCCGCGCGTCGACGAGGGTCGGATGACGTCCCTGCCCGACACGGCTTCGCCGGAAGCAAAAGCGCCTTTCACGCCGCGCCAATATCTCGTCTGTCTTTGGGGCGTTGTCTGGCGAGAAGGGCTGCGCTTCCTGCATCAGCGCGAGCGCTTCGTCTCCGCGCTTGTGCGGCCGCTCGTGTGGCTCTTCATCTTCGCGGCGGGGTTTAGGCAGGTGCTCGGCATCTCCATCATCCCGCCCTATGAGACCTATGTGCTCTACGAGGTCTATATCGCGCCGGGCCTCATGGCGATGATCCAGCTTTTCAACGGCATGCAGTCGTCGCTCTCCATGGTCTACGACCGCGAGACGGGCAATATGCGCACGCTGCTCGTCTCGCCCTTCCCGCGTTGGTTCCTACTCGGCGCCAAGCTTTTCGCCGGCGTCGCAGTTTCCATCCTGCAGGTCTATGCCTTCCTATTGATTGCTTATTTCTGGGAGATCGAGCCGCCGACCAAATGGGGCTATCTCACGGTCCTGCCGGCGCTCGCGCTCGGCGGGCTCATGCTCGGCGCGCTCGGCATGCTGCTCTCTTCGCTGATCAAGCAGCTGGAGAATTTCGCGGGGGTGATGAACTTCGTGATTTTCCCGATGTTCTTCGCCTCCTCGGCGCTCTATCCGCTCTGGCGCGTGAAGGAGTCGAGCCCTTGGCTCTATTTCGTCTGCCAGGCGAATCCCTTTACCCACGCCGTGGAGCTGATCCGCTTCGCCTTTTATCAGCAGGTCGAATGGGTCTCGCTGCTCGCGATCGCGGGCTATACGAGCGTCTTTCTCATCGGCGCCATCATCGCCTACGATCCCGCGCGGGGCATGCTGATGCGCCGGGGCGGCTAGCCGCTATAGCGGGTAAGCCACGCAGGCTCGGGCTTGCCTTACCTTTTCCCCTTGGCCTTCGTCGCCGCCTCTTCCGCCGCCGCGGCTTCGGCGTAGCCCTCCGGCAGCTTCACGCCGCTCGCGAGCTGGGCGCCGAGCGCAATGGTGCGGGCTTCCGTCAGGCGCAGCGCGCAATAGCCGAAGTCCGATTCCTTGGCGTAGGAGCGGCAAACCTCCTCCCGCCAGGAGGAGAAGCCCGCCTGCTCCTTCACCACGAAACTGCGGACCAGCTTGTCTTTCTTGTTGCGCTCGTAAAGCTCGCGGAAATCGGCGCGGACGTCTTTTTCGACCTTGGCGCGGGCGCCGAGCATGTCCTCGGCTTTCTTCGGATCAAATTCCGTCTCCGCCATGCCCCAAAGCCCGCTCGGATCGGCGCGGCAATCCGCCTCCCTGATCTCGCAGGCCTTTCCCTCATTGGTGACGAGAATGGCCCCGTCCAGCACGTCGAGCGTGAACGGACAGGCCGGGAGCGAGAGAAGCTGATAGCGGCGCAGCCCGGACCCGCTGTCGCGGCGCGTGAGCTTCAATGGCATGCCGGCGATCTCGACGCGGCATTCCTCGCCCGAGCGCGACAGGCGATCACCCGAAAGCGTCAGCTTCGCGACTTCCAGATCCGATCCGATCCGCGAGAATTCTATGGCGCTGCCCACGCCGTCGAGCTGCAGGGTCTTGCCGACGATTGTATCCTCTGAAGGGGCCTTGGGCATGACCACAGGTCCCCGCGCCTGCCCCATTTCGCCGCTACTGAGCTTTTTCTTCGGCTTTCCCCCCGGGGACGTCAGCGTCCCTTCCGGCGTCGGCGCAACCGCGCCGGGAAGCGCAAGCTGGGCGCCAGCAGGCGTAAGCGCAGCGCCCGACATCAACGCGCCGGACACAAGCCCAGCGGCCGCCCGAGAAAGAAATGTCCTGGACGGCGCAATCGACATCGGCCTGCCAACCCCCTCCCCACCCCGCCGGGAGCCCGGCGGGCGAAGCGCCTATTTCGGCGCCAGAACCATCACCATCTGCCGCCCTTCCATCGAGGGCTCCAGCTCGACCTTGGCGACCCCGGCGGTCTCGGCCTTCACGCGCGTCAGCAGACGATAGCCGATGTCCTGATGCGCAATCTCGCGCCCACGGAAGCGAAGGGTCACCTTGACCTTGTCGCCTTCCTCGAAGAAACGCTGAACCGCCTTCATCTTGACGTCGTAGTCATGCTCATCGATGCCGGGGCGGAGCTTGATTTCCTTGACCTCGACCACCTTCTGCTTCTTACGGGCCTCGGCGGCTTTCTTCTGCTCGGCGAAGCGGAAACGGCCGTAGTCGAGGATTTTGCAGACGGGAGGCGTCGAGTTCGGCGCGATCTCGACGAGATCGAGCCCGGCCTGCTCGGCCATGCCCAGCGCGTCCAGCAATTGGACGACGCCGTGATTCTTTCCTTCGGAATCGATCAACTGCACTTCACGGGCGCGAATTTCTCGGTTGGTGCGCGGGCCTTCTTTTTGCGGCGCCGCGGTGCTCTTCATTGGCCTGCGAATGGATCTTTACTCCTTTAAGGGGCCGAAACCTCGGCCGCGATTCAAAAACTGCGCATCTTGCGCGGGATAGATTTTCGGACGGATATCCGGAGCGGGGGAGATTCTCACGACTGCGCGGCAAGTCAACAGGTGAAATGGGCATTTGCGCCATTATTCACGCGGAAAAGCGCATTAAAGGAAATCATTGATGATTGAGGCGAGCTTTTGGGGCGCGTCTTCGGGCGAGAAATGGCTCACGCCCGGCAGGCGCTCAATGCGAAGATTCGCAACGTAACGATCTGTACCTTCGAGACACGCTCGGTCCAAAGCGACGTCGCGGAGGCCCCAGACGATCAGCGTCGGCGTCTCGATGGGCGCGGCGAGCGCGGCGCGCGCCGCAACCGCGTCCCATAGGGCGCGGCGATACCAGTTGAGCATGGCCGTCATTGCGCCGGGCGAAGCGGCGTTGTCGCGGTAGATGTCCATGGCGTCGTCGCAGATCGCGTCCGGCCGCCGCGCCGCATTGCGGATCAGCGCCGCCGTCAAATAGCCCCGTCCGAGCGACAACAGCCAGTCGGGAAGCACTGGGATCTGGAACAAGGCGACATAGAACGATTTCCGCCTTTGCCGGGGGCTCCGCTGCAAGGTCTGCCAGAAGCAGAGCGGGTGCGGGATGTTGATGAAAACGAGTCGCTCCAGGGGCCGAAGTCGACGGATGGCCGCCACCCAGGCGACGACGCCGCCCCAATCATGGGAAATCAAGGTAATCGACCGCGCGCCAGACGCGTCGATGAGGCCCGCGACGTCTCCGGTAAGAGCCGACAGCGAATAATGCTTCTTGCCCTTCGGCCGGCTCGTGGCGCCATAGCCGCGCTGATTGACGGCCCAGACGCGATAGCCCTTGGCGACGAGCGGCGCCACGAGATGGCGCCACATGACGGCGGTTTCGGGGAAGCCGTGCAGCAGAAGCGCGAGCCGCTCCCCCTCCCCCGCCTCGAAGACCTCGAAGATCACCCCGTTGGCGGGGACGAAAATGCGCCGAGCGCCGAGAAGGGCCTCGGCGTCCATCAACCGGCGAGCGCGGGGCAGCTCGGACAGGGCGCGCCGCCGGACAAGGCGCCGCAGCTCTGGCCCGCGCCCGTCTCGCCGCCAGCCGCGGGCTTGGCGATCAGCGACAGCTGCCGCTCGACATGCGCGCCGCCGCAGGCGGGGCATTCCGGCGTCTCCTCGAAACGCGCGAGCGTCTCGAACTCATGGGCGCAATCCTGGCAGCGAAAGGCGTAGAGGGGCATGGGGACTCGTGGGTTGGTAAGGTTCGCCGCATAATAGGCGTTGCCGACGCCGCGGAAAAGCCGACTAAAAAGCGCGGGCTCCTGATCCCGCCCCTGCACACACTTCGTCATGACCGGGCTTGTCCCGGCCATCCACGCCGAGGGATACGGCCGATGCCGGGCGCACTGTCCCACACGCGGGGTTTATGCCAGTAAACAATCGTCCCACAGGCTCTGGCGTCTGCACGGCGTGGATGGCCGGGACAAGCCCGGCCATGACGGTATGGGGTTGCCGTCTCGATCACGCACGACGCCGAGAGCGCTAAATGCACATTAACGATTCGCATCCCCAAGGCAGAACCAAATGACCTATCGCGCGCCGCTTTCGGACATTCTCTTTTCGCTCCGCCTCGCCGCGGGCCCCGACGCTGAGGCGCTCTACGCCGACATCGCCGACGGCGTGGCCGAGCAGACGCTGAACGAGGCCGCAAAATTTGCGGAAGGGCAGCTTCTGCCTCTCGATAGGATCGGCGACCGCGCCGGCGTCAAGTTCTCGGATGGCGCCGTGACCACCGCCCCCGGCTGGCGCGAGGCCTATGCCGGATGGCGGGAGGGCGGCTGGAACGCCATCGCTGCGAACCCCGATCACGGCGGGCTTGGCCTCCCCGCGCTGCTCAACGCAGCCTGCACGGAAATCTGGAACGCCGCCAATATCTCCTTCGCCCTTTGCCCGCTCCTCTCCCATGGCGCGATCGAGGCGCTGGAAGCGCACGCGAGCGCCGCGCTGAAGGAAACCTATCTCGCCAAGATCGTCAGCGGCGAATGGACCGGGACGATGAATCTCACCGAACCGCAGGCGGGCTCCGACCTCGCGCTTCTGCGCACCCGCGCCGAGCGCAACGCCGACGGCTCGTACCGCCTCACCGGCCAAAAGATCTTCATCACTTATGGCGAGCATGACCTCGCCGATAACATTGCGCATCTGGTTCTGGCGCGGCTCCCCGACGCGCCTTCGGGCACGAAGGGAATCTCGCTTTTCCTCGCGCCGAAATTCCTGCCCGATGAAACAGGCGCCTTCACGCGGCGCAACGCGCTGCATTGCGCTGGCGTCGAACATAAGCTCGGCATCCATGCCTCGCCGACCTGCACAATGGTCTATGAGGACGCCGTCGGCTTTCTGATCGGCGAAGAAAACAACGGCCTCGCCTGCATGTTCACCATGATGAACAACGCCCGGCTTTCGGTGGGCCTACAGGGCGTTGCGCTTGCCGAGCGCGCCACGCAGGCGGCGCTGGCTTATGCCAAGGAACGCAAGCAGGGCCGCGCGCCGGGCGCGCCGGAGACAAGTGCGATCATCGAGCACCCGGACGTCGCCCGCATGCTGCTCACCATGGCGAGCCTGACGACGGCGGCGCGCCTGATCTGCTTCGAGACGGCCGCCTCGCTCGACCGCGCGCATCGTGACGAGAACGCCGCTCACGCCAGGGAAGCCGAAGAACGCGCGAGCCTGCTGACTCCTGTCGCCAAGGCCTTCTCCACCGACATCGGCAATGAAGTGACGTCGCTCGCCGTGCAGGTGCACGGCGGCATGGGCTATATCGAAGAGACCGGCGTCGCCCAGCTTATGCGCGACGCGCGCATCTGCGCGATCTATGAAGGGACGAATGGCATTCAGGCGATCGACCTCGTCGGCCGCAAATTGCCGATGTCCGGCGGCGCGGCGCTGAACCGCGAGATCGCCGACATGCGCGCCATTTCTCAAGAGAGTAACGACGTAGCTGTGTACGAGGCGGTAGAAGCATTCGCGCAAGCAAGCAATCATCTCGCGCAGGCGATGAAAGAAGCGCCGGCCGAGGCCCTCGCTGGCGCGACGCCCTATCTACGCCTGTTTGCGCTGGCGCGCGGCGCGACGCTTCTGGAAAAAGCCGCGAAAGCCGCGCGCCGTGGAAATGATCACAACGCCGCGCGTTATGAAGCGCTCGCGCATTTCTTCGCCAAGAACATTGCTGTTGCGGCGCCGGGCTTGGCGAAGGCGGTAATGGAAGGCGCGCGCTCGGTGACGGAAGGAAGGGCCGCATTTGCGGGATGAGTGCGCAGGGCCGCGAGCGAATTCTCCCCCCTTTACAGGCTACCGCAGGCACACGCCTTCATGTCGCCGCCCTCGTCATGGCCGGCTTGTCCCGGCCACCCACGCCACGCAAACGGCAGCAAATGCTGGGCTACGTCTTCATGGAACGTTTGCGTCCGCGTGAGGAGAGAAACAGGGAGGCGCCTATGCGCCCATATATTCCCTTAAGCCCAGTTGCTCCTCCGCGCTCATATGCAGCCCCAGCTTCGAGCGCCGCCATAAAATATCGTCGGTTGTCCGCGCCCATTCGTTCTCGATCAGATAGTGCACTTCCGCCTCTGTGAGCCCGCAGCCAAAATCGCGGCCGAGATCCGCCATCGCATGCGCGTGCTTCAGAATGCGCTCGGCGCGCGTTCCATAGGCGCGCGCGAGCCGCCGCGCCAATGCGTCGCCAAGAAAGGGCTTCTCGCTTTTCAACCGCGCGAGAAGCGCTTCGAATTCCATATCGCCGCCGGGGAGAACGGCGCCCGCCGTCCAGGCCTCGCCATGCGCCGGCAGGAAGCGGCGTAGATCGTCGAGCGCATGTTCGGCGAGGCGCCGCGCGGTGGTAATCTTGCCGCCGAAAATCGACAGAACCGGCGCGGCGTCTTCGGGCGCGTCGAGATCGAAAGCATAGTCTCGCGTCACGACCGAAGCGTTGAGAGATCCATCGTCATAAAGCGGGCGCAGTCCCGAATAGCTCCAGACGATATCCGCGCGCGTGACCGGCTTGCGCAGAAAGTGGTTGATCGCTTCGAGAAGATATCCCGTTTCCGCATCGCTGATCGCAACCTCGCCCGGCGCGCCCTCATAAGCGACATCGGTTGTGCCGATGAGTGTGAAATCATGCTCGAAGGGGATCGCGAAGACGATGCGGCCGTCGGGGTTTTGCAGAATATAAGCCTGAGCGCCCTCGAAGAGCCTGCGCGTAACGAGATGCGAGCCCTTCACCAGTCGCACATGCTTGCGCGAATGCACATGCAGCGCGCCTTCGATCACTTGCGAAACCCAGGGCCCCGCCGCATTCACCAGCGCGCGCGCCTCGATCTCCATGCCGCCGTCGAGTTTTGCCGCCCAATGGGCGCCCTTGCGTTTTGCCTGGACAAGCCGCGTTCCAACGCTGATCGTGGCGCCCCGCTCCTTGGCGTCGAGCGCGTTGAGCGCAACGAGACGCGAATCCTCCACCCAGCAATCGGCATAAGTGAATCCGACATCATAGGTCTCGCGTAAAGGCGCGCCGAGCGCATTGCCTTTCAAAGCGACCAGATGCGAGCCTTCGAGGCGCGTGCGGCGCGCGAGATGATCGTAAAGAAAAAGGCCGAGCCGCAGCATCCACACGGGACGCAGGCCCTTTTCATAGGGCAACACGAATTTCAGCGGCCAGATGATATGCGGCGCGGCCGCCAGCAGACGCTCGCGCTCCTCCAGCGCTTCATGCACAAGACGAAACTCGTAAAGCTCGAGATAACGCAAGCCGCCGTGAATGAGCTTGGTCGAGGCGGACGACGTGCCGCTCGCGAGATCGCTCTGCTCGACGAGGCGAACCGAAAGCCCCCGCCCCGCCGCGTCGCGCGCAATGGCGCAGCCGTTGATCCCGCCGCCGATGATGAGAAGATCATAAAGCATGCGCGCCGCTCTCGGTTGGCTCATGCTCAATCTAAGGCGGATGCGGACCGACGCAAGGAAGAAGGCGGTCCGCAATGTCGCCAGCCGTCATTGCGAGCGTAGCGAAGCAATCCAGGCCCACATCACGGCCCTGAATTGCTTCCTCGCTTCGCTCCTCGCAATGACGCCGAGGCCGCGCCCGCCTCGTAATCACCGAGAAAAAAAGCAAAGCCGGCGACAGCCGGCTTTGCAGGAAGCGATGGTTTTTCTTATCAGGCCTGCGGCGCGCGCGATTGCGGGCGATTGCCGCCGCCATGCGCCCGCTGCTTCTGGCCATTGGCTGGCCGCGCCGGACGCTGGGCGTTCTGGCGTTCGCCCCCCGGCCGGCGTGCTTCGGCATGCTGGCCTTCGCGGCGGGGATGCTTATGCGCATTCCGCCCGGCGCCATTGCTCGTTTGAGGGCGGCGAGGTTGGGCGTCGTCGCGGCGCTGATCCTCGCTGCGGCGGTCGGTGAACGGCAGCGACTGGCGCGTCAGCTTTTCGATCTGCCGCAGCAACGGACGCTCGCCATTGTCGCACAAGGAAATCGCCCGGCCAGAGGCGCCGCCGCGCGCTGTGCGGCCGATGCGGTGGACATAAGCCTCCGGCACTTCCGGCAGCTCGAAATTGACGACATGCGTCACGCCATCGACATCGATGCCGCGCGCCGCGATATCCGTCGCGACCAGAACGCGGGTGCGTCCCTTGCGGAAAGAATCGAGCGCGCGGATGCGCTGGTTCTGGCTCTTGTTGCCGTGGATCGCCTCGGCGCCGACACCCGCCGCCTCGAGATGCTGCGCCACCCGATCGGCCCCGCGCTTGGTGCGAGTGAAGACGATGGCGCGGGAGATGTCCGTGTCTTTCATCAACTCGAGCAGCACGTCGCGCTTGGCGCCGCCGTCGACGAGAAACACATGCTGCTCGACGCGCTCGGCAGTAGTGGCGACCGGCGTCACCGACACCTGCGCGGGGTTGTTCAGCATATGCTGCGCAAGGCCGGCGATCTCCTTCGGCATGGTGGCCGAGAAGAACAAGGTCTGGCGGTTCTTGGAAAGCTTCGCCACGATCTGACGGATCGGGACGACGAAGCCGAGATCGAGCATATGATCGGCCTCGTCGAGGACGAGCACCTCGGTCGTCGCAGGCTTGAAGCGGCCCGAGGCGATATGGTCGAGAAGGCGGCCGGGCGTCGCGACGAGCACGTCGAGGCCGCGTGACAGCATCTCGATCTGCGGGCGATGCGACACGCCGCCGACGATCACGCCGACGCTCGGCCGCATGAATTGCCCATAGGCGCGGAAACTATCGGCGATCTGGGCCGCGAGCTCGCGCGTCGGCGCAAGCACCAGCGCGCGCGCCGTAAAGGGCGTGGGACGACGCCGGTCGGCGGCGAAGCGCTCCAAGATCGGTAAAGCGAAGGCCGCCGTCTTGCCGGTGCCGGTCTGGGCGATACCGAGAAGGTCGCGGCCCTGAAGCAAATAGGGAATGGACTGGGCCTGGATGGAGGTGGGCGCCTCGTAGCCTTCGCGGTCCAAGGCGCGAAGCAGAATCTCGGAGAGTCCGAGATCGGTAAATTTTGTCACTGAGCGTCTTTCATAAGGGAGTCGCGCGCCGCGGCCCGAAAGCGAGCGCGGCGATATCGATCCGGTAAAATGGGAGACTTGCCCCGCGTATCGGGCCGTCGATTGTGCGTGGGGAGGCTGACAAGCGGGCCCGACGCGCCCCTGCGGGTGACATCGGCTATACGCGGCTGGAGCGCCTCATGCTGCGGTGCAGCTTTTTATCTCGTACAAGAATAGGCGGCGCAGGTCAATGGGGCGGCAGCCCGACGCTCAGGGTGGGGGAGCAGGAAACAATCCCTCACCCGATTGCCCGCCAGCCTGACGCAAAGCAGCAATGCTCCAGAAACAGTGTTTTCAAAGCCAAGTATATAACATCCTTCGTGTCGGCCGGTCTCCATCCGCGGCCGACCCCCAGCGCCCGGCACGACTCCGCCAGCTGTGCCGGGCGCTCCCAAAAGCGCTGCGCCTCGAGAGCCAAGCATCGAAGAGCGAAGCCTCGAAGCTTGCCATGGCGCCCCAAGCAATTGCCCCGCCAACGGGCGCCGCCTCATAGAGCACGTTCCGCAAAGCGCCGCCTGGCCCTTGCCGAAGCCGCCCGTCCACTTTATCGGGGACCGGAAGCTCTACCAATCGAGGCGCTTATGACTTCCCCCCGCGCGCCCCGCCGAGAGGCGGCGTTTATCTTCATCCTCATCACCGTCGCGCTGGACATGCTAGCGCTCGGCGTCATCATCCCCGTGCTGCCGAAGCTGATTGTGCAGTTCGAGGGCGGGGACCTGGGCTCGGCGGCGCGCATTGTCGGGCTCTTCGGCTTCGCCTGGGCGGCGATGCAGTTCTTCTTCCAGCCCGTGCTCGGCGCCCTATCCGATCATTTTGGCCGACGCCCGGTCGTCCTGGCTTCCAATCTAGGGCTCGGCCTCGACTATATCTTCATGGCGCTCGCGCCCTCGCTGCCTTTTCTCTTCATCGGGCGGCTGATCTCCGGCGCCACAGCCGCAAGCGTCTCGACCGCCAACGCCTATATCGCGGACATTACGCCGCCTGAGAAACGCGCGGGCCGCTTCGGCCTCATCGGCGCCGCCTTCGGTCTCGGCTTCATCCTTGGTCCGGCGATCGGCGGCGCACTCGGCGAATATGATCTGCGCTTTCCCTTCTGGGCCGCGGCGGTTTTCAGCCTCGCCAATGCGCTTTACGGCTATTTCATCCTCCCGGAGTCACTAGCGCCCGAAAAGCGCACGGCTGGCATTGTCTGGCGCAGCGCCAATGTGGCGGGCTCGCTCGATTTCCTGCGGCGCGACCCCGCGCTGACGCTGCTTTCCGGCGCGCTCTTTCTTTCCTACCTCGCGCATGAATCGCTGCCGGCGCTTTTCGTGCTCTATACGCAGCAGCGCTATCATTGGGACGTCGCCGACACCGGCTGGGCGCTTGCGATCATCGGCGTGTCGCAGACCATCGTCTCTGGCGGGCTGGTTCGACCCGCGGTCGCGCGGCTCGGTGAAAAAGTGACGCTGACCATTGCGCTTGTCTCCGGCGCGCTCGGCTTTCTGGCTTTCGCCTTCGCGCCGACGGGCCTGGCCTTCATGGCGGGGGCGCCGCTGGTCGCCCTCTGGGGCATGGCCAATCCGTCTTTCCAAGGTCTGGCGACGCGGCTCGCGGGCTCTACCGAGCAAGGACGGCTGCAAGGCGCGCTCGGCAGCCTGCGCGGCGTCTCCGGCATGACGGGCCCGCTGATCTTCTCGCAGATTTTTGCCTTCTCGCTGTCGATCGATCTTTTCACTGGCGCGAGCTATTTCATCGCCGCCGCGCTCCTCGCGGCCAGTCTTGCTCTGGGGCTGAAAGCGGCGAAACAAAAATCGCTCTGAGATAATATACATTTACACAGAAGATGACGGAAAGAAGACAGTGAGCGCATTGGACGCTTGCACGCAGGCGCTGCTGATTATTTCGGACTTGCCGGGAGACTAGATTATTCTCGGAAGAGTTCGTCAATGATTCCGGAATATATGCATCGCGATTACATGACGTATCGCGAGGCGCATGATGCGGACTCCCGGCTTCTCCGATTTTTCGCGTAAGATTTGCATGACCTTCCGCGCCGCTGCACGGGAGGACGACGGAATGGTTGCCGTTCTTTTTGGCCTGACCCTTTTGCCGATCATGCTTTTCGTGGGCGCAGGCATCGACTTCATGCGAGTCGGGCGCGCGCGATCGGAACTACAGCAGGCGCTCGACGCGGCGACTCTGGCCGCCACAACAAATGTGGCGAACGCCCCCACGATACTCTCCACCAACCAACCCGACGCCTCGCTGCTGAAAAGCGCGACGGTGTCCTGGACAAAGAACGTCGATGGCTCGATTACCGGCGCGGCCAATGCGAAGGTGCCGACGACATTCCTGCAGCTGGCGCACCTCGATTCGATTTCGATAAGCGCTTCGTCAACTGCGACAAATCAGACGGCCCGTACGGCATCGGATGTTAATTTCACGCTGACCGGCGCCTATGGCTGGTATTGGAAAGAAATCGACCTCTATGTCCATACGGCCGGCGCATCCAAGGACACGATTGTTGCATCTTACTTCTATCAGCCGGTCGACCTGAGCGCTCAAGGCGGCCGTGGAACCGGAACCACGACAGCGCAATTCCTGTCAGGCGGCGCAATGGTCGCCGGGCCTGTGAATACATCGATTTCGCTCGGCTCGAATTATGACAATGCTTACCTGACCATGACGGTCTATTCGGACGGCTGCGGCCCGGGAATGGCGCCGACAACGTCGCAATCGGGGTCCACCACTAACTATAAATGCGTGGCATCCGGAACAAAGATTTCTCGCACCACCTACACCAAGACGGCGGCGCCGGTCATTTACAGCACCTCGAACGCCAATCAATCCCGCAATCTCTTCGTCAATGGCGTCAATATGTATTCGACCACGACCGCGCCTTCGATCGTGCAGCTCTTGCCCTGTGCGAAAGGCGCGACGACGGCGACGAACACCCACGCCTGGGAAGATACGCCCTATAACGGCTCGTTGACCGGCGGCAGCTGGTCGAACCAAGACATTTTCTTCAGCATCCAAACGACCTGCGCCGCGAACGCCTATTACGACGGCGTCCCCAAATTGACCAAATGAACTGGCGCCGAAAATAGCTTTCTGGCAATAGCCTCAGGCAAAACCCGGCGCGCGCAGGCGCACGACGCTCACGCCGCCGCCGCGCCGCTCCACGCATATTTTCGTCGCGATGCGCGCCTGCATGGATTCGACATGGCTGATAACGCCGACCTTGCGCCCCTGCCCTTGCAGATTTTCGAGCGCGTCGATTGCGACGTCGAGCGTCGCCGAGTCGAGCGCGCCGAAGCCTTCGTCGATGAAAAGCGTGTCGACGAAGGAATCGCGGCCCTCCAATCCCGCCAGTGCGAGCGCCAACGCAAGAGACGCGAGAAAGCGCTCGCCGCCTGAAAGCGAGCGGGTCGAGCGCCGCTCGTCGCCGAGATCGCGGTCGACGATCTGAAGCCCGAGCGATCCGATATCGCCGGCGCGCTCCAGCCGATAGCGCGGGGAAAGCAGAGACAGGCGGCGATTGGCGAGCGCGACGAGCTGTTCGAGAGTCACGCTCTGCGCGAAGCGGCGGAATTTGTCGCCTTCCTTCGAGCCGATCGAGGCGTTGATCTCGCTCCAGATTTTGCAATCGCCCTGCGCCGCCTCGATCTCTTGTGACAGATCGCGCGCGCGGCTTCGGGCGTCGTCGTCGCGCGCAAGTGTCGCCTGCAACGCGCCCGATCGTGCAGCGAGAGTGTCCAGCGTCTGCGTCAGCTCCGCTTGGCGCGCGGCGAGAGTCTCGCGCGCGATGTCGATCGGCGCGCCGGCCTCGGCTTCAGCAAGGTCGCTGCGACGCTGCGCAACGGCCGCCTCCGCCGCATGAAGCCCCGATTGCGCATCCTCGACGCGCTGCCGCATCGCTGCAACTTCCTCTCGGGGGATCGCAAGAAGCCGCGTCGCCTCCTCTTCGGAGAAAGCTGAAGAAGTGAGCGCCTCGCCAAAGACCTTACGCGCCGTCGCCAGAGAGGCTTGCGCCTTTTCCAAATCCCGCGCGGCGCCGGCGCTGCGTTCGTCGCTTGCGGCTTTTGCCTTATCCGCGACCGATAACGTCTCGCGCTTCGCCTCATGCGCCCCGCGCGCGGCCTTGTGCTTTTCCTCGAAGCGCGTGCGATGGGCGGCGGTCGCTTCCCCGTCGAGCAGCGCGCCGCGCTCCTCCCGTGACTTGGCAAGGTCTGCCGCGCGCGCCAGATGGTCAGCCGCCGCGGCCTTCGCCTGCTCGGCGAGCGTGCGCGCCTCCGCGTCGAGCGCCGCGATTTGCGGTGTCAACGAATTGAGCCGCGCGAGGGCTCGGTCATGCGCCTCTTGCGTCTTCCGATAATGCGCGCCCGCCTCTTCCAGCCTTTTACGGGCGCCAGCGCCATCGCGGTCGAGATCGTCCGTCGAGAGATCGCAAAGCGTAAGGAACTCCGAGAGCGAGCGGTCGAGCGACTCGATGCGTTCGCAGGCGCCCGCGAGCTTTTCCGTAAGCTTCGCCTGCGCTTCGCCTGCCCGCCGCGCGAGCGCCTCCGCTTCCGCGCGCGCCGCCTTGCGTCCCTCGATCGCGTTTCGCTTGTCATCCGACGCCTTGCGCAGCCGCTCGACCTCCAAAGACAGTTCGCGCGTCGTTTCTTGTATTTTCACCAGCGCCGTGCGCTGCGCACGCAGGTCTTCGAGCAAAGCTGCGATTTTCTCTCCAGCCCCCGCTATTTCTTCCGGGGCGCCGCAATGTGAATTTGCCAAAACCAGCGCCGCATAAGCACGCGCGGCGGTTTCAACCGCCGCTTTCGCCACGCCAAGACGCCGCGTCGCCTCGTCATGCAAGGCGCGCGTCGCCGCTTCATCGGCTGACGTTTGCGAAATGGCCTTATTGGTTCGCGCCAGCGCCTGACGCGCGGCGTCTCGCTTGGCGCGCAGAGCGTCCACGAGTTCGCGAGCAGCGTCCTGCGAATGTGCGAATGGATGCTCCTTCGCCCCGCAGACGGGGCAAGGCGCGCCTTCGTCCAAGGAGGTGCGCAGCCTCAGCGCATGCTGACCGGCGGCGGCGTCCGCCAATTCGCCGAGCCGTTCCGCCTCCGCGTTCTGCGCGGCCTCGATATCGCGCGCCGCCTGCAAATTCTCCAACTGTTCGACAAGCACGCCGTGCGCCGCGCCAAGACGAGCAATGTCCCTCGTCGCGTTTTCGACTACCGCCATCGCCTCGGCGTGGTCGCTGGCGCAACGCGCCATCGAAACCAACGCCTCTTGTGCGCCGGACAATGCGTCCGCGCGCCTTTGCGCCGCAGGGGCGTCGAGGGCCTGAAGCGCCGCTTCTCTTTCGCGCGTCTGCTCCAGCAATGAGTCGAGCTGCTCGCGATCCGCTTTGTCGGCAGTGTCGCAGGCCGCTCGCATATCGTCGGCGCGTTTCAGCTCTTTCGCGGCGTCTTGCAACGCCCGTTGCGTCTCGACCTTTTCTTTCGATAGAAGCGAGCGTTTGGCGAGCCAGTCCTCGACCTCCGCCCATCGTTCGCTCAATGGCCGCGCCGGCGCGAGCGCTTTCAACCGCTCACGCGCCGTCTCGCTGTCAGCGGCTGCCGCTTGTTCGTCCGCCTGCGCCTTGACGAGGGCCTCTTGCTTATCGGCGAAACGGCGCGTTGCAGCCGTTTCCAGATCGCGCGCCTTCTCGGCTTCGCGTTGCTGCGCCGCGATTCTCGCGTCGAGGGCGCTTGCCTCCTGCCAGAGCGGTTCGAATTGCTCGATCTCGCGCCGCGCGGCGTCCAGCGCCTCCATCGCCGCGCGTTCCTGCGTCCTTGCGTCCGCCAATACGGCGTCCGCTTTTTGCGCCTGCTCCTGCGCGAGCAACGCAGACCCCTGCTTTTCCCCCAGCAATTCTTCCGCTTTGCGAAGCTCCTCTCGCGGCGCGCGCAAGGGTTCGGCGCGGGCGAGGCTCGCGAGCGTTTGTCGTTGATGCGAGAGCGCCGCGAGAGCCTCGTTTGCGGCGTCGCGCGCGCCTTCCGCCTCGGCGAGCTTCTGCAGCGCCTGCGTGCGCGCATCGATGCGGCGCAATGCGTCGAGCGTCTCCTTATGCTCAGCCGCGAGGACCGAACGCTGCGCGCCGATCTCTTCGCTCTGCGCGATGATCGCCGCGCGTTCTTCCTCCGGCATGACGCCGATGAGCGCGCGCTGCTGCTCCAGAGCTTTCACGGCGCGCGCGGCCTCGTCCCAACGCTCATAAGCGCGTTTCGACAGCCGGCCGTAGATTTCGGCGCCCGTTATTTTCTCGAGAAGGTCGGCGCGCTCCTTGGCGTCGGCGCGCAGAAAGGCGTCGAAATCGCCCTGCGCCAAAAGCGCCGTTCGCCGGAACTGCTCGAAGGTAAGATCGGTCAATTCGACAATGCGGCGATTGACAGGCTCGACGCCGGATTCCAGCGTCTCGATCTTTTCGCCATTCTCGTCGATGCGCCAGAGACTGCGGCCGCGATTTTGCAACTTCCCAGCGACCCTGCCGCGCGCGCGCATGAGATCGCAGCGCGCCCGGTAGCGCCTGCCGTCGCGCGCAACGAAGTCAGCTTCCGCGAAACCGCGCCCTGCCCCGCGCCGCAGGATCGCGCGCGGATCTCCGGAGCTGAGCGTCTCGCCGGAGGGGTCGGGCGCGCCCTCCGCGCCGCCCGACGCCGCGACGCGCGGAAATCTGTCGTAGAGCGCCAGACACAGCGCGTCGAGGATCGTCGATTTTCCCGCGCCCGTTTCTCCGGTGATGGCGAAAAGCCCGGCCGAGCGCAAAGGCTCGCTCTCGAACTCGATTGCGAAGGCTTCCGCGAGACTTGCAAGATTTTCACCGCGAATCGCGAGGATGCGCATTACGCTTCCTCGGCAAGCTGGTCGAAGCAGCGCAGATGTTCATCCGACGGCGCGAC
The DNA here is from genome assembly GCF_026427715.1 of Methylocystis sp. MJC1. Taxonomy (NCBI): domain Bacteria; kingdom Pseudomonadati; phylum Pseudomonadota; class Alphaproteobacteria; order Hyphomicrobiales; family Methylocystaceae; genus Methylocystis; species Methylocystis sp. MJC1. Next base: position 2,581,287 of record NZ_CP107558.1, read on the forward strand.
GCCATGCGTCGCTTCGAAGGCCTCGCGGAAGAGGTCGCGCGGCTGGCGTTCGGCCAACCGTAGCGGCGCAAGCTGAGGCGCCTCGATCCTTTGCGGCCGCTCGACGGCGAGCGAGACGAGCCGGACGGGGAATTTCTCGCAGACAGCGTCGATCTCGGCTTTGAGCCCGACCGAAGGGCCGTTGACCCTGACCGCAAGATGCACAAACGGCCGCGCCTCGTCTGGGGTTTGCGGATCGAGCGCGAGAGAAGCGAGCGCGCCTTCAATTTCGCTCACGGCCAGAGGGCCCTGCTGCGGCAGACGCAAATGCGCGACGCTGCGCGTAAAGGCCAGCGGCTCGGCTGTCGCGGCGCCCGCCCCGCTGATTTCCACAAGCGTTACGCCATGCGCATAACCGATTTCGGATTTCGACATCGGGATCAACGCGCCGGAATAGCGGATCGTCTCGCGGCCGACCTTCTGCGGCTTGTGCAAATGGCCGAGCGCGACATAAGCGGCGTCGGGGGGAAATATGTCGGGCGGCGCGGCGTGCTCGCCGCCGATCAGAATGCGCCGCTCGGCGCCCTCGGATTCGAGCCCGCCCGCGACATGGAGATGCCCCGTGAGAACCAGTGGCGCAGCGCCGATCTTTGCCCGCGCGGCGTCGACGGCCTCGCGGTAGAGCGCCCGCACGCCCCAAACGACGGGAGACCCCGTCACATCCGCCCCGGCAATCGGCAGATCGGCGGCGCGGGGATAGGGTAGCGCCAAAAGATAAGCGCCGACCGCACCCGAGGCGTCCCGGATCGGCAGAAGATGCGCCGATAGGTCGAGCGCGCCCTCTCGCCGCGCGATAACGCCCACCGAATGCACCCCGGCGATCTCGAACAGTGCTCTCGGCGCCTCCAGCCTGCCGGCGGGATCATGATTGCCGGCAAGAAGCGCGATGGTCGCGTGCGGACAGGCGGCGCGCAGGTCGCGCAGCGTGTCATAGAGGAGCCGCTGCGCCTCGGCGGACGGGTTGAGACTGTCGAAAATATCGCCCGCGACGATCACCGCGTCGACGACGCGGACGCGCGCCGTCTCGACGAGCTGCGCAAGCGCGGCGCGATGCTCGGGCTCTCGCGACCAGCCTTGCAGGGCGGCGCCAAGGTGCCAATCGGCGGTATGCAGAAGTCGAATCACAGCGACGATAGTAAGCAGCAAGCGGCGGACCCGAGGCAAGCGATACGCAACTTGCCTGCCCGGGCCCGCCGCCCAGCCCCCCAACTCGTCAAACCGCGTTACGATACGCCTGACGCGAAAAGACGGTGAGGAACACGATCCAGAGATCGAAGGGCAGCGACCAATTATCGATGTAATAAAGGTCGTGCTCGATTCTCTGTCGGATCTTCTCCGGCGAGTCGATTTCGCCGCGCAGGCCGTTGACTTGCGCCCAGCCGGTCATGCCCGGTTTGACATTGTGACGACGCGCATAAAGCGCGATGCGCCGCTCGAAGAGTTGATCATGCGCCAAAGCATGGGGGCGCGGTCCGACGAGCGACATCTCGCCGCGCAGGACGTTGAGGAGCTGCGGCAGCTCGTCGATATTGTAGCGGCGCAGAATGCGCCCGATGCGGGTCACGCGCGGATCGTTCGCCGTGGCCTGCTTCACGTCGCGCCCGTCCTCCATCGTCGTCATCGTGCGGAGTTTCACGATACGGAATGTCTCGCGATTGAAGCCGTACCGGCGCTGATAGAAGAGCGCCGGCCCCTTGCTTTCGAGCCGGATTGCGAACGCGCAGAGAAGCAGCACAGGCAACAGCGCGGTGAGCGCGAGCGCCGAAACGACGATGTCGAAAGCCCGCTTGGCCGCCACCTCGAAGAGATTGAGCGGATCGCCCGAGAGGCTCAGGCTCGAAATCGCGCCGACCTTGTCGATATGCGCATTTGCGAAACGATCGAGCACGCGCTCGGGACCGAGATGGATGCGGGCGGGCACGCGTAGGAAGGCCGTCACGCATTTGTCGATCACATCCGTGCGCGACCAAGGCGAGAGGATGAAAACATCGTCGGGCCGAAGCATGCGCGCCGAGGCCGCCGCAAGCGTGAGGTCGTCGTCGAACGTATGCTCGGTCTCGCGCAGCACGACCGCAGCGACAACCGTCATTCCGCAGGTCCAGGGCTTGTAGCGATAGGTAAAGGCCTCGATGTCTTTCTCGAAACCGACGAGAAACAGACGCCGCGCGGATACGCCGCCCGAGGCCGCGCTCGCCCGCACAAACCGGCTAAGCGTCGCCCGCGTCGCGAAAAGCGCGACGAAACCCAGGCTTGACGTCAGCACAAAGCCGGCCCGCGACGTCTCTCCTGTGGCGTCAGACAGAAATCCGATGGCGAGCGCGAGGAGGCTGACGACGCTCCACAGGCTGAAGCAGCGCCACGCATGGCCGCGAAGCAGGAGGTAGTTCGCGAAAGAATATTCGTCGCGGACGACGTTCCCGAGCAGGAAAATCGTCGCGGCGACCAGACTCAGCTCGAGATTGACGGCGGTGAGAGCGCCATAGGCGAATTGGGCGGCGACCGAAATCAGTACGAGCGCCAGAAAATCCAGAGAGGCGGCAAGGAGCGAAAACGAGGCCCTCACAAAGGCCGTGCTTTGTCGGGGGGCCCAATAGGCCGCGCCGCGATTCGTCCCCGAGAGAAGCCGCGGCCGGGCCTTGTGGGCCCGCGTTTCAAACTGCGACGGCCTTTTCAGGAAATCAGCCTGGTGAGACAATGGATCGGCCCCCGATCGGCTCGCCTGCCCCAAAACGGAACAAATGCGAGGCTATTGCCGAATAGGAGCAAGTAACGCGCCCTGGCTTCCGCCGGGATCTGCCCGCCAATTATCGGGCGCGAAAAAACACTGCCTCGCGCAGAAATTAACTATTTGAAATGGGCATATTTCTGCTCGCCCTATACTTCCTGGCTGCCCCCAACGGGCGGCGCCATTCCGCTGCACAAGGCGCCTTCACAAGCCCGTCATCCTCCCTGTAACATATAGAGAGTCGCAAAAGGCCGGTGTGGACCTTGGCGCGGTCCATCGGGCCCTTCTCGAAAACGAGAGGCTTGGCAAGGTGACCGCTCACTTCAGACACCAATATGTCTCGCCGCAAGCTTGTCCGGCGCTGGTGCTCAATGCCGACTATCGGCCGCTGAGCTACTATCCCCTTTCGCTATGGGGCTGGCAGGACGCCATCAAGGCGGTCGTCCTGGATCGGGTCAATATCGTCTCGGAATATGACAAGACCGTCAAAAGCCCGAGCTTCGAGATGCGCCTGCCTTCGGTGGTCTCGCTCAAGGAATATGTGCGGCCAGCGCGTCAGCCGGCCTTTACGCGATTCAACGTCTTCCTGCGCGACCGCTTCACCTGCCAATATTGCGGGGCGCATGACGAGCTGACCTTCGACCATGTGATCCCGCGCTCCAAGGGCGGCGCGACCACCTGGGAAAATGTCGTCGCGGCCTGCTCGCCCTGCAATCTGCGCAAGGGCGACCGGCTGCCGCTCGAGGCGCATATGACGCCGGCGCAGACGCCCTACCAACCGTCGGTCGTCGACCTGCATCGCAACGGCCGCCGCTTTCCGCCCAACTATCTGCATGAGAGCTGGATGGATTATCTTTACTGGGATTCGGTGCTCGAGCCGTAAGGCCGAGCGAAAGAGACGATATGCGCTTAGTGGTCATGGCTTTCGGCTTCGTCATCGCTGTTGGCGTTGGCGCTTTATTTCTCCTGATTTCCGCTTTCTTCGATCCCGTGACACGCGAGGCAGGCCTCGCCTCCGTCACTGCCGGGCTTTTTGCCGTGCTGGATGAAGCTTTCGGCGAGGGCGATCCCGGACAGGCCTTCGCCACGCTGGGTTTTGTCATATGGGCCGTCGTCGTCGCGGTCTGCTGCGCGCCGCTCGCGGTGGCGGCGCTTGTCGGTGAGGCTGCAGGCGCGCGATCCATCGTCTGGTATTCGGGCGTCAGCGGCGTCCTCGCGGGCGCCTCGCCCTGGATCGCGCGCGCGTCAAAAGGGCTGGAGCGCGCGCATAAGGTCAGCGAGGCGGAAGCGCGGCTCGCGCTTTTATTCTTCCTTACCGGCGCTCTGACCGGCGCGATTTATTGGCTGATCGCCGCGCCGGCGCGCAAGGAAGCGGCGCCCGCGCCGGCAAGCGACGGGCGCGGAGTTTAGAGCGAATTCCACAAGAGCCGACACCTTAGGCGCCTGGAATTTGCTCCAGCTTTATTGAATTCGATTTCTTATCGCTCGACCGCTCAGGTCGGGCGGAAAGCGCGCGAACTGCGATCGCGTTGCTTCTTTTCCTCTGTGTAGCGCCAATACAGAAAAGCTGCGCCGAAGATAAACACGCCCGAGAGCAGCGCCGTCGCGTAGAATTGCAACGGTCCGCCCACGTTGATCGCAAAACGCGTCGTGCGCTTCGTTCCGGAGTTTTCCGTCACGGTAATCAGCGCAGCATAGGCGCCGCTCTCTTCGAACACATGCTCCACCGGCACGGCGCCGCCCGGGTAAAGACGCGGCGCAACATAAGCCACGGTGAAAGGCGTCGGATCTTCCTCTAGGGAGATCGGCCCATTTTTCTCCCGTACGATCCGCACCTCGATCGGCAACTGGCGCAGGCGCTCGGCGATGAGATCGACCGTGAGGATGATTCGGCCTGTCGACGGAAAATCGCCGCAGAAGCGATCGCGGGAGCGGTCGGGCATATAGGAGACAACGCCGATGAGATCGGGGCCGATTGAAATTTCGCATTGGTCGCGAATGGTTGAGGCCTTATCCATGCTGATGGCGTGTGCGGCGGCGGGCGCGAAAAGCGCGACGATGACGACGCCGCGAAGCAGACGCGCCAATGATCTGAGCGATGACATGATCTTCCTCTCCGATTAGGCCCGGCCGGCGTCGTCGCGATCACGGACAAGCACGCTGGAATCCCTTGTTTTTCTCGCATTTGCAAGGGGTCAGGATTGACGCCCCCGGCAGGAAGTGCTCTTAACCGCCCATGGCTGATTACTATTCGTTGATCTCCCGCGCCATTGCCGCCCTTCCCCAGCAGACAGCCGATGCGAGACAGGCTGTCTATGAACGGGCGCGCAAGGCGCTGTTCAATCAATTGAGAAGCATTCAGCCGTCGGTTGCGGAGGCCGATATCTCAGCCGAAGGCCGCGCGCTCGAAGAAGCCATCGCGCGCCTCGAACAAGAGATCGCGGCCAAGAGCGCGGCGCAGCCGCCCGCGAAGCCATCTCCCGCAAAAACAACGCAGCCGAGCGCGGCGGCTCCCGCGAAGCCGGAGGCGCCGAAGCAGCAGCCTGCGGCGGAGCGCCAGCAGGCGCCCGAACCGACAAAGCCCCCGGCGCCGCCGGAACCGCCCCCGGCCGAACGCAGCGTCGAAGAGGCTTGGCGCGACACGCTCGCCGCCTCCGAGACGGAAACCCCGCCGCGCGAGGCGCAGCGCCCCGCCGCGCCGCTGCCATTGCCGCCGCGCGCGCAACGGCCGACTCAACGCATATGGGCGCTTGCGGGCGTGCTGGCGGCGCTGATCGCCGTCGTTGGCGGCCTCGCCTGGTATCTGCGCGAACGGCCAGAAGATCTCGCGAAGCTGCAGCCGGCCGAAACATCGACCTCCGAGGCGGCCGAGTCCGGTAAATTCGACGGACGCGTCGCTGGCGGCGCATCTGCGCCCGCGCCTGTTTCAGGAAAGCGCTCGGTCGTCGTGCCGGTGGCGCAAAAGGCGGAATTGTGGGTCGCCACCTTGCAGGCGCCCGACAAGGTCGACCGCATCTATAACGGCACGGTCGTTTGGCGCCTCGAGAATGTCGGCGGCGGCCCTGGAGAGCCGGTGAGCACGGCGATCCGAGGCGACCTGGACATCCCAGACGGCAAGATGAAGCTGACATTGCTGTTCCAGAAGAACAACGACTCGGCGCTCTCGGCCTCCCACACGGTCAACGTCTCATTCAAGCCAGCGCCGGGGAGCCCGCTCGGCGGCGTGAAGGCGATCGGCCCGATCCAGATGCGCCGCGCTGACGCGCAGGCGGGGGAAAAGGTCTTCGGCATTCCTGTGCCGATCACCGAGAATAATTTCCTCATCGGCCTGATGCGCGGCGATCATGAAGCGCGCAACGTCCAGCTCTTGCGTTCGCTCGCCGTAATCGATCTGCCGTTGCAATTCGCCGATGGACGGCCCGCGACGATCAATATGGAAAAGGGCCCATCGGGAGACCGCGTCTTCGCGGACGCCATCGACTCCTGGACGAAGTAGACTTACGCGTCCTAGCGTTTTCGCTTGAATAGCTCGCATTGGGGATTGTCGTTCCCGGCGGGCTGAAAGCCCGACCAGGAATCGAGAGTCACAAATACGCTGGTTTTGCGCTGGATTCCCCATCCGTGCTACGCGCGTCGGGAATGACAGCGAACCAATCGCGCGGGTTCCGTATCAGATGAAGACGAGGCGATAGACGAAGGAATTCGCGCCCTTCCGGCTCACCCAGTCGCATTCCGGCGGCGCCGCGCCTTGATGCTTCGCCGCGATGTCCCAGGGCCGTCCCATCAACGCCTGCTCTTCGCCATCCCAAACGATCCAACCGAAATCTGGGTCGCGCAAAATCCAGATATCTTTGTCGGCGCGTTTGAAGCGCGGAAGCCCGTCCTCGTCGGCTGGCGCGGGGAGGAAGCGATAGACAGCGCCGTCGGAAAGGCGGCGCATTTCAATCGCGCGCTCGGCCATGGTTCTCCTCTATTCTTGGGCGGCGGCCTCCACTTGCGCAGGACCGTGGCTCGGCTCCAGTAATGCGTCGCCGTCCGACGGCGGCAATCGCCCGGCCTGAAGGAAGATCTTGTTGTAGATAGAAAGATTCAAGAACGCCACTGCCGCGCCGAAAAGTCCAGGCGCGTAAAACAGGGCGATGAGCAAGGGGTTGTCGGCGCGCCGGTATTTCCGAATGAAATCGAACACTTTCAGCATTTTTGGCGCATCGTCCAAAGCCTTGACGATGGCGTATCCCGCCGCGCCGACAAGCGCCGCCGGCAAGGTGTAGTACAATATGTTTTCAACGAGCAGTTTGTAGAGCTCGACAACGAGATCGAAGCGCTCCCACAAGAAGAAAAGCACTGGCGCAAGCAGAATGAGAGTGACGCCCCACGCCCGCGTGGGATCGGCATAGAAGGGTTTGAAGAACAAGTATTTCCCTATCAGGAGATGCGAAAGCAGCTTTTGCTTGTCGGTCTTAATCATCGACCGAATAGCGAGGAAACGCCACGGCCGCCGGGGCGCGCCACCGGGCGACGGCGCGCCGAGCCCCGCGTTGCTCTCATCGTGCTGAAGAAAATAGTCGATCAGACAGTAGCCGTCGTACATCAGCGTATAGGCTTCGACGTTCGAAAAAGCGTCGAGGTCAGTTCTGATATTGGAAAGGGCATAGATATGCCCGTCGTTCACGCCGTTGCACCGATCGACCGGTCCCGGCAGAAGCGGATATGTTGGATTTCCAGGGAAATCGTCACGCAGATGGAAAAAGACAAAGTTTCCGTCGCCTGGGCAATTACGAAGATTATCATAGCACTCAGCGCGAACGCGCGTCGCCAATATGTCGTTCGAGCGCGTAGCGACAGGCAGCAGCTGAATGTCCGGCGTGCGATTCCCATCCAATTGTCCGGATGCATCGCTGCAAATCATCAAGTCGCAATTTTCAGAAAGCAACGCCTCGACGCCCTGATTGTCGTAAACGCCGCCATCAACCAGCTCGACCACAATCTCTTCGCCATTCGCGCCCCGCGGATAAAGATCGTGGATCGCGAGGGGCGTAAAGATCGCGGGGACGCAGGCTGACGCGGCGACCGCTTCAGAAAGGCCGATCTGCGCCAGTTTCTTTTGCTGCTCCGGCGTCAAAGTGGGGTCCGAGTAACTGATCCGCGGCAATGGCTTTATCGTGCCGATCGGATTTGCCGACGGGACCTCGCCCAGGTCCGTCGCGGTGAAAACCCACCGGCCGCCGGTGTTCAACGACGTCGCGTTGATGTTCAGGATCGGAATCTTGAAATCTGAGGTTGCATTATACTGCCGCACATTAAAGCCGCGCGGCATCCAGGCTGGGGTGATCAGCAAATCCGTAAGCGGGATTTTTTCACCCGGATGCTTTGAGAATCTGCTGTAAAAGCACTCCTCATAAACTTCTGCGATGCGGTCGCTTCTCGAATAATCATCCGAGAAAATCATTCGGGCGTTGGCGACAGGATCCAACAGCGCCTTCATTCTGACATTCGTCTGGACCGCCGCCAGAAATTCGCTCTCGATCTCCGCGACGATGTCCACATAGTCCTGCGAAGTCGGCAAAACGGGTTCGCCATTCGCGTCGAGTGGCCTCTCCTCGAGCCGTTTCTTGAGCTTGAGATAATAAAAGGCGCCGATGACGGAGCCGCCGGAAACGGTAGAGAGCACATCGACGCGCCGCAGCAGGTCGAGCTCGGCCAATCGCGCCAGGACGCCGATATGGAAGAGCGAGGCGCGGAAACCGCCGCCGGACAAAGCGAGTCCCAACTTCTGGCCGGGCGCAAGGCTCCATACAGTGGGGATATAGGCGCCGACATTCGGCACAATGGCTTGAATCTGCACGATGGTTTGAATCTGCACAGTGGTCACAAAAACCTCCGTCACTGAAATGAAATAGAAGATTAACGCTCGTATCCGCGTTTTGACAACGGGTCTATCTTTCTTCTCGAGCTGGAGGCGGAAGCGCGGGCGCTATATCCCGCCGCTCTTTTTCACATCACCAGCGTCAGCTTTCGCGCGGCGCGCGTGACCCCCGTATAGAGCCAGCGGGCGCGATGTTCGCGGAAGGCGAAAGATTCGTCGAAGAGAGTCACATTGTCCCATTGCGAGCCCTGCGACTTGTGCACGGTCAGCGCATAGCCGAAATCGAACTCGTCCGAATCCTTGCGCATCGCGTAAGGAATTTCGCCCTCGCCGCCCTCGAAGAATTGCGGAATGACGGCGACGCGCTGGAATTTGCCCGCCTCGCCCTCCTCCGGCATGACGAGCATCCGTATTTTCCCGCGCCGAAGCGCGCCGGCGCTTTTCACCGTGAACAGCGCGCCGTTGAGCAGACCCTTCTTGCGGTTGTTGCGCAGGCAGACGAGCTTTTCGCCCGATTGCGGAAACGGACCCGTAAAGCCGCGCAATTCGCGCAGCCGCCCGTTATAGGCGCGCCGCGTCTTGTTCATGCCCACCAGCACCTGATCGGCGCCGGTGACGAGCACTGGATCGAGTCCTTCGCGCGAGACGACGCGCGTCTCGCCATAGTCGCCGCGCGTCAGCGTCCCGCCCTCGCGAATCGTCATCGACAGGCGGATGATGGGATTGTCGGAGGCTTGGCGGTGCACCTGCGTCAGCATCACATCCGGCTCGGCCTCCGTGAAAAAGCCCCCGCCCTTCACCGGCGGCAATTGCGCCGGATCGCCGAGAACCAGAACCTTCTTGCCGAAGGAAAGCAAATCGCGCCCGAGCTCCTCGTCGACCATGGAGCATTCGTCGATGACGATGAGCTTGGCGCGCGCGGCGTCGCTCTCGTCGTTCAAAACAAAGGACGGCTCCTCGGTTTCGGAATCGGTCGCGCGATAGATCAGGCTGTGAATGGTGCGGGCGTCCTTGCAACCCTTCGAGCGCATCACCAGCGCGGCCTTGCCGGTGAAGGCGGCGAAGGCGACGTCGCCGTCGACATGTTCGGCAAGGTGAAGCGCAAGCGTCGATTTACCCGTGCCGGCATAGCCGAACAGGCGGAACACCTGCGGGCCGCGCGGCGTCGCAAGCCATTTCGCGACGCTGTTTAGCGCATTCTCCTGTTCGGGCGTCCAGACGGGCATGGGTTCATAGGGCTAGAATCGGGAAGGCGCACGATGCCGGAGACCGCTCCCGCTCACAAGCCGTCGCGCGCGGGCATCACGCAGTCAGGCCGCCGAGCAGCAACACCGCGCCGAGAAAGGCCGAAACAAGCGCGTAAGCGGGCAGCTTCTCCTTGAATTGCATCCAGTCGACCGATCTGCGCAAGAAGCCTGTCGGCAGGAACATCGTCGCGAGCCCGCTGAAAAGGCCGATCCAGCCGAGCGCCGAGACCAGCGCCTCCAGCCATCCGCCCCAGCGGTTATGAGCCGAGATGACAGCCAGGCCGAAGACGAGGCGGAGCACGCCGATCATCGATTCGAAGACGGGATCGTGGGAGATGCGCTCGATCAGCCCCACCGCGGCTTCGCGGCGGAAGTAGAGCCATGCGGCGGCAAACAGCGCATAGGCGCCGATGAACTTGGCGAAAAAGGCCGTCAGCGGCGTCATGCGCCTCTCCAGACAGCCCCCTGCCCGGCTTAGCTTCTCGGAGATTAAACGGCCGCGGAATGACGCGCCGCGCCGGCCTCCAGATAGGCGTCGAAAGCCGCAGCGGCAAGGCGCACAAACGGCCGCCCACGCTCGGTGACGCTCACGCGCCGGTCGCGCAGTTCCACCACGCCATCGCGCTCCAGCCCGCTCAGGGATAGGCGCGCCTGATCGAAGGCGTCGACCGCAAAGCCATGCTCCAGCGCGACGGCGCCGAAATCGACGGTAAAGTCGCACATCAGCCGCTCGATAATCTCGCTGCGCGCCAGATCCTCGACGGAAAAGGCGAGGCCACGCGTGACAGGAAATCGATCCGCCTCCACGGCCCGCCGCCAGCCGGCGAGATCGGTGGCGTTGCCGACGAAGCCCTGCGGCAGGCGGCCGATCGAGGAAACGCCGAAGGGCAGCAGAGCGGTTGCGCTGTCGATCGTATAGCCCTGGAAGTTGCGGCGCATGCGCCCCTGTCGCGCCGCGACGGCCAGCGGATCGCTCGGCCGCGCGAAGTGATCGAGGCCGATCGCCTCATAGCCCGCGCGCTCCAACGCCCGACGCACCGCCGCGGCCTGGGCGAGGCGTTCGGCCGCGCCGGGCAGCGCGGCGGCGTCGATGAGCTTCTGGTTCGCCTTGAACCAGGGCACATGCGCATAGCCGAAAACCGCAAGCCGCTGCGGATCGAGCGAAGCCGCCATGGAAGCCGTACGCTCGACGTCGGCGACGCTCTGCAGCGGCAGGCCATACATCAGGTCGAGATTGATCGCGCTGACGCCGACGCCGCGCATCAGGGCGACGGCGCGCTCCACGATCTCGAAGGGCTGCACGCGGCCGGCCGCCTCCTGAACATGAGCGTTCAGATCCTGCACGCCGAAAGAGACGCGGTTGACGCCGGCCCGCGCCAGCGCCTCGGCCATATCCGGCTCGAGGAGGCGCGGGTCGAGCTCGATCGCATGCTCCGTCTCATGGGTGACGTCGAAGAGGTCGCGCAGGCGCTCGACGATCTCGCCGAAGCGCGCGGGCCCCAAAATCCCCGGCGTGCCGCCGCCCCAATGGATGCTCGCTACATTGCGCGCCCTTGTCGCGCGCGCGGTCATCTCCACCTCGCGCAGCAGCGTTTCCTTATAGGCGGTGAGCGGCGCCTCCTGCCGGACGGCCTTGGTGTGGCAACCGCAATAGGCGCAGATTTCCCGGCAAAAGGGCACGTGGAAATAAAGCGACAGCGTCGCGCACGGATCGAGGGCGGCAAGCCAGTCGCGCATCTCGACATCGCCGATCTCTTTCGAGAAATGCGGCGCGGTCGGATAGCTCGTGTAGCGAGGCGCGGAGCGTTCGGCGAGCGCGAGTGCGGCCGGGTCCATGGCGCGGGGAACTCCTGGGGAACAATTCTTACGAATTTATCCTGTTCGATCGCGCTGCGCAAAAGCCTCCGCTGCTACAGATTATCGCGCCTCAGAGCAGCGCTCCGGGCGCATTGTTTTCGACGACATCGCCTAAGTTAGCGGAATCTGAGCAGGACGTGCGTTGGCGCATGTCCGCTGAGCGGAAATGCTGCGAAAGCCGCCGCAACCGCCTTGGCCCGGCCGCATGAAAAGGGCAGACTGCACGCGATTCACCCACTCTGGAGCATGCGTCGATGTCGACCTCTTCCCCGCGCGCGGACAAGCTGCGGCGCCTCGGCCTCGCCGCGGCCCTGTTCGCCGCTTTGCCGATCGCCAACGCCGTCGCCGCCGGCGATACGGCAGGCCGTTACGGCATTCTGCGTGACGATAAGGATACCGGCTGCATGCTGACCCTGATGGGCGGCGGCAGAGCGCAACTGGCGCCCGCCTGCCGCGACAACGGCATTGTGGTTTTCGATCCGGTGAGATGGTCGATCGACCATGGCCGCCTCGTGCTCGTCGCGCGCAAGGGCCACAAGGCCCATTTCGAACGCGACAGCGCCAGCATCTGGCGGCGCGATCCCGCCGAGGGCAAATCCTCGCTCGCCTTCAAGCCGATCTGAAAAAAGGAAGCCTCCCGGATCGCTCCGGGAGGCTCGTCTTCCGCCGCCGCGCGAGAGGGGCGGGGGAGGGGGCGGCGGAAACTCGTAGAGAACGCGGGACGCAACAAACCTGGGGAGGACGGAGAAGAATTGAAAACGCTAATCGCAGACCTGGGCCCTGCGATAGCCGACCACATTCCCCCAGCCGTCCATGACGGGGCGATCGACGGGGTAGCAGTCGCCGTAATAGCCGCCATAGGACCCGTAGCGGGGCTGGCTCATCGCCCCGGCGGCGACGCCCAGCGCCAGACCACCGATCGCCGCCGCGGCGACCGCGCCGCCATTGTTCCAGCCGCCGTGATGTCCCCAACCGCCGCGATAACCCCAGCCGGGGCCGCCATAGCCGCCATGCCAGCCCCAGCCATCGGCGGCGGCGGGCGAGACGGCGCTGGCGCCGAGCAACCCGGCGAGAACCGTAAGAGCGATTGTCTTTCTGACATTCAGGCGCATTGGAGGCTCCCTTTGCTCGAGGCGTTTCGTCAACCTCGGCCTCATGAAGCCACTATCGCGCCGCGCGCCTGAACCGGAGGTGTCCGCGCCATTCAGCTTCCAGTCATCTTTTTGCGAATAGCGCCGGTTGCGCTTATTGTATTGCCATACTCGTGGTTGGCGGGGAGAGGCCGATTGACCGCCGAAAAGCAGATACGCCTAATGATCGCCGAGGATCAGAGCGTGATCCGCAAGGCGTTGGCGGCGCTCCTGGCGCTCGAGAAGGATATTGCGGTTGTCGCCACGGCCGCCGACGGCGAGCAGGCGGTCAGCGCCGCCCTCGCCTATGCGCCCGACGTCGTCCTGATGGACCTCAAAATGCCGCGCATGGACGGCATTGCCGCGACCCGCGCCATTTTGGCGAAATCCCCCCTGATCCGCATCATCATGCTCACGACCTTCGACGCCGACGAGTTTGTCTTCGAGGCGGTGTCCGCCGGCGCACAGGGCTATCTGCTGAAGGACGCCGAAGAGGCCGAAATCCTCTCCGCCATCCGCGCGGCGGCGCGAGGCGAGCCACGTCTGTCGCCGAGCGTCGCGGCAAAGATCCTTGCCGAGTTCCGCCGCGTCAAAATGCCTGGCAAGCCGCTCACGGCGGCGGCCAACGACGGCCAGGAGCCGCTCACCGACCGCGAGAAGGACGTGCTCAACCATGTCGCCGCGGGGAAAGGCAACCGCGAAATCGCACGCGAAATGGGCCTGGCCGAAGGCACAGTGAAAAATCACGTGTCGACCATTCTCGCCAAGCTGCATTTGCGCAGCCGGACAGAACTGGCGATACGCGCGCTATCGGAACGGTAAAGTCTGCCAGCTCGTTGCGGAACAAAGTGGAAATGAATATGCCTCCTTATTCGCTTAAGGAGGAAAGCTTGGCGCTGCCCGACATTAGCTTCGAGACGATTCGCCCTCACGACGACAGCCGCAACTCCGGGTTCGAAGAGCTATGCGCTCAACTGGCTTCGCTGGAGCCGGCGGAACCGAATTCGGCATTCTTTCGAAAAGGGCGCGGGGGTGATGCTGGCGTCGAATGTTTCCTCCGCCAAGCGGACGGATCGGAACGTGGATGGCAGGCGAAATACCTCTTCACCTGGGACGCCTCTCTTTCGCAACAACTCAGCGAATCAATTGAAACGGCGCTGATCAAACACCCAAAGTTGACCGATTACATTGTCTGCCTGCCGTTTGACCTGCCGGACGTGAAGCCTGCGAAAGGATTGAGCGCGCTCGCCAAGTGGGAAACTTGGAAAGCGAAGTGGGAAAAAACCGCAAAGGAAGCTGAGCGGAAGCTGCAAATTTACCTCTGGGATAAGAGCGCCCTCAGCAGCCGATTGTCGCGCGATGACGCGATGTACGCCGGCCGTCTGATCTATTGGTTCGGGGTTCAGTCTCTGACCAAAGGTTGGTTTGAAGACCAGTTCGAGAAAGCTCGGGCGGGCCTGGGTTCGCGATACACACCCGAGAGCAATGTCGAACTCCCGGTTCGGCAAAAGTTCCTGTCGCTGGTTCGCGACCCGAAGTTTGGGAAGGCGCTGGCCCGATGGGCCACCGGGCTGAGAGAAAAAGGGAGTTCCACCCTCCGAGCGATCAAAGAAGCGGTTCCGGTGGGCGAAGAAGACAATCATACCCGGCCGCTGGAGCAGGCGCTGGATGATCTCACCGATCGTCTGCGAGCCAGACCTGTCGAAGCAGATACCCCGCTGCCGCTACAGGAATGGTCCGATAGCGCTTCGCGTTGTCTGGCGTGCGCGCGTTCAGCGCTGAGCTGGACGTTTGGAATACCGCCCGGAAAGCCAAGATCGTCGGGGATCGACCCGCAACGCTGGGCTCAGCACAATTTGCATCGGCTGCTCGATCTACTCAGCGAAGTTCGCGACTCGTTGGACTCTGACGTTTGGCATCTCGCCAACTGCCAGGCTGTGCTGCTGGAGGGACCCGCCGGTATCGGTAAATCGCACCTCCTTGCTGATGTCGTCGAACACCAAATTCACCTAGGCCGGCCGGCGCTTCTGGTACTCGGAAGTTCGCTCACTGACAGCGAGCCATGGCGACAGATCATGGCGGAGTTGGATCTTCCTTCTACTCAGCAGGTGAAGCATTTCCTCGGTAGCATGGATGCGGTTGCGCAGGCTGCTGGCGTGCGCGCCCTCATCTGCGTCGATGCTCTCAACGAGCGGCATGGTTTAGACATTTGGCCGACCCGTCTGGCCGCTTTTCTGAAGACCGTCGAACCGTTCAAAAACGTCGGCGTCGCACTGTCATGCCGATCGACGTTTGTCGCGCATGTCGTGCCTGAGGATGTCGATGAAGCGCACCTCGCCCGCATTGAGCACCCTGGATTTGGTGGGGAAAGCGGTGCCGCCGCGAAAATGTACTTGAGCAAACGCGGCGTCGTTCGACCCGGCGCACCCAACTTGGTGCCAGAGTTTGAGAACCCGCTTTTTCTAAAGACCTGTTGCGACTTCCTCGAGCGGGAAGGCCGGCGAGAATTGCCGCGCGGACTTCTTGGTGTCACGGCGATTTTCGGCTTCTACAACGAGGCGGTCGCCAAGCAGCTAAGCCGACGCATGAAGCTCGATCCGGCTTTAGGGATCGTGAAGTCCGCTATCGATGGCTTTGCCAAGCTGCTGCTGGACGCGCGGCAAAACTATGTAACCCGGGAAGACGCCATCAAACTTTTCGAACAGATATTGCCATCGGGAGGCCGCATCGAGCGCTGCCTTCTGACTCAACTCGAGAGCGAAGGCCTGCTGTCGGTCGAAATGGTGCGCCAGGACGACGACTCGCTTCGCGCGATGGTGCGCTTCACGTTCGAGCGCTTCAGCGATCACGCCATAGCCTCGCGCGTGCTCGATGAACATCTTGCACTCGGGGGTGTGGATAAGGCGTTTGCCGATGGCACGCGTCTACGCGAGATCGTTTTCGGCGAAGAGAGCTATCGTTACGCGGGGATCATCGAGGCCCTGGCCGTTCAGCTTCCTGAGCGTGCCGATGTCGAGCTACTCGACGTTGGGAAGCCTACCTGGGAAACGAGAAACGCGTTTGAAGAGAGCCTGCTTTGGCGTGACCAAGCTCATTTTTCGGATCGCACGTTTGAGCTGGTCCGCGAGTTTCTCGCACACCGCGAGAGCGATGTGCTGCTGTCGGTAGCGACGGAGCCAGCCAACAAGTTCAACGCCCTTTACCTAGATAAGCGCCTGCGTGATTACTCCATGCCGGAGCGCGATGGCAAATGGTCGCTTTACGTCGCTGATCATGGGGACAACGAGGGCGGTGCTATCGAGACACTCATCACCTGGGGACTGGAGAACGGCACCGAGGCGATCGAGGCTGATCGCGCGGAACTCGCTGCGATTGCGCTGGGATGGCTATTAAGCACCTCGAACCGTTGGGTGCGCGATCGCGCAACAAAGTCCCTGGCCGTCATATTCGCCAAACGTCTGGACCTTGCCGCGTCGATCCTTCGTCGCTTCAACAATGTGGACGACCTGTATGTTTTAGAGCGGCTATATGCGGGTGCGTACGGTGCAGTCCTGCAGGGCGTAGCGAGCAATTGCCGCGGCGAGCTTGCTGCCACCGTGTTTGATTTAGTGTTCGCCAAGGGAACGCCGCCAGCAAACATCCTGCTCCGAGACAACGCCTACGGTATCATCAAGTACGTAGAGATGCGGGGCGAGCTACCGGCCATAGTTGACCAAGCTCTCTTCGAACCGCCCTACAAAAGCCCTTGGCCGCCCGAGCGTGTGCCGGATCGGATCATCGAATCTTTCACGATGGACTATGGAAAAGGGCAGCGTTTCACTGACGCGATCGTCAGCTCTACGGTCCATGATGGCGACTTCGCTCGTTACGTCATCGACAGTCGCTTGCACGATTGGAGCCCAGAACCAATCGGGTCGACCGCTTACCCGACTTACAGAGAAGTGTGCCTATCCTGGGTGCGAGAGTTTGAGGAAAGCGCGACACCAGAACAGATCAGCGCGCTCAGCGCAATCCTCGATGCTGCAGCCACGATGGAGGGAACGCGTTTGTTACCTCGTGGCGAGAAGGACGCTCTCGACCTAGCGAACGACCACTTTCAATCCCTCCTCACTGAAGAACAGTGGGAGGACTACCGGGTCCGCGCAAAACATTTCATCGCCTTCACCCTTTTTGCCCCCCACCGGAGCGAGCAGCAAGCTCGCTTCAACACCCAATGGACGCGCCGATGGATCTGCAAGCGCGCTCATGATCTGGGCTGGACGGCTGAGCGTTTCGGACAAAGAGATCGTGGACGCGGTAGCGACCGCCATGACCATCGCGTCGAGCGAATCGGCAAGAAATACCAATGGCTGGCCCTGTACGAACTCGCAGCCCGGATGTCCGACAATCTAGCGTTCCTAGGCGGTTACGGCGACTATCAGGAGGGCGAGGATCGGGGCTATGGGAGCGCGCGTGAGTTACGCATGCGCGACATCGACCCCTCCCTCCTCGTCACACGAACAAATTACGATAGTTGGGCGCAATGGGAGCGAACTTGGTGGGTACCAATGGAGCCCAAGCTCCAGTCAGTGAGCCCCTCCGAACGGATTGCTTGGTTGAACAGTGACCAGGACGTCGTCAACGACGCTTCGCTGATCGACGTCTTGAATCCAAAAACCAAACAGCGATGGCTGTGTCTTCACGCCTTCGCCAGTTGGCGTCAGCAAGGAATGGTTGATGATCGCGAAGAGTTGGAGCGCGACACTTGGTTCCGTCTGCATTGCGTGGTCGTGAAAAAGGAAGACGAAAAGAAGCTCCTCCGCGACCTTTCAAAGAAGACGCTGACCGACCCTCACGGCCTGCCTCATATCGAGCTGCATGGTGACTACTTCCTGGGCGAGTACCCTTGGCATCCATCCGTCAATCGGTTCGGCGATTGGACTGTGCCTGGGGAATGGCGCGCGCGCGCAGTGCCTACGCGCGCGACGGTGGCCGACTACATGTGCGAGCGCGGTGGCTATGACTATTCGCTCGACGAGACGGTTCACGTCGAGTTGCCGGCGCCGTGGCTGGCCAGTGCACTACGCATTTGTCTTTCCGACGGGCGAAAGCTGAACTATGTCGACGTCAACGGAAACGTGGTTTTCTATGATCCCTCCGTTACCGAGATTGGGCCTCAAGCAGCCCTTGTCGATCGTAATGCATTCTTAGCGATGCTTGAACGAGAAGGGCTTGCAGCCGTTTGGGTCATCGCCGGCGAAAAGAGCGTATACGGAGGCCGCGATGCCTTCGGAGGACGGGCGCTTCACACCGCCGTCTACCATCTCGACAGTGAAGGATTTAAGCGCCAGATCCATCGGGAGCGGGAGGATCCATCACCAAGCCAACTTCAGGCGCTGTTCTGGCCAGAAAAGGTGCCGCTTGGCCTGACGGTTCGGTCATCGCCGAAGTCTCAAGCTCCCGCAAAGACGGGGGCCGCAAAGCCTAAGTCCGCAAAGCCGAAGGCTCGGCGGCAATCAAAAAAAAGCCCGGCGAGCGGCCCGGCTTCCTCCGGCCTCGCCATCCTGTGCAGCAAGACGCCCAAAAGATAAAGCGCCTCGAAATGCGTCGGGATCTTGTCGACGACTTTCCTCAGAAGGCGTTCGGCCGCTGCCGGGTTCCCCTCGCGGAAGAGGCGCTTGGCCTTCTCGATCTTCTCACTTTCGCGGTCCAAGGCTGCTCCGAAGGGTTTGCGCTCCGCGCACTACCTCGCCCGTCGCCAGATCGCATGGCCGAGCGACAGAAACATTTCCGCCACCCCCTGCCCCGTCTTGGCGCTCGTATAAACCGCGTCGAATTGCGATAAGGACGCGTCGGCTGCGAACTGGGGCGCGAGGTCGATCTTATTGACGATCGCCGCCACAGGACGGCCCGGAAATTTTTCTTCGAAACCGGTCGCGAGGCTCGCCATCTTTACGAGCGTCGCAGGACGCGTCACATCGGCGACGATAATTGCGGCCGAGGCGCCTGCGAGATAGACCGTCTCGAAAATCCGCAGGCCGAAATCCCCGTCCGTATCCCACAGGACGAAACGCAATGTTGCATTATCGGCTTCGGCGCCGAGGTCGACGTCATGGGTGAGCACGTCGACGCCAATCGTCGTCTTGTACTCGCTCTCGAACCGATCGAAGACGAAACGGCGCGCAAGCGATGATTTTCCGACGCCGATATCCCCGAGCAGCATGACTTTCGCCGACGTCACCTGGCAAACTCTCCCGCGAAGGGCAATTCGAAGGACACGCGACGGCTGTGCAGTTCCGCATTGGGGTCGCCGATCGGATTGTAGGTCGAGCGCGAAACGAGCGCCAGCCGGTTGCGCGCGACGCCGCGCTCGACGAGCATCGCTATGACCCTCTCCGCGCGCTTGCGCGAGACAAACCGATTTCGGCCCGTCGTGCCCACTTCGTCGGCATAGCCGACGACGCGGACGCCCTCGCCGCTCGTTTTGAGAAGCGACGCCAGCTCGTCGAGGCCGGCGGCGACGGCGGCGGGGTCGAGAAATGTATCGAGCTCTGCGAAGAAGATGGCGAAAGTGTCCGCGAAACGCCGGAGCTTGGCGCGCGGCTCTTCCTGTTCCGCCTTGAGGCGCTGCAGGGCCGCGCGCGCCTCGCCGAGCTCGCCGCGGAGCGTCTCCATCTGTGCGACAGGCGCTACCGCGGTGACGTCGCTGGCGACGCGATAGGGTTCGGCCGCTGCGACGAGCGCCGCGACGAGCGCCCGAGGCTCTGTCTCATCGGCGGCGAGCCCGCGCACAACGACGATTCCCACTTGATGGTCGATCTCGAGATGGAGCGGATACTTTCCTAAAGCAGGATGGCCGACCATCGCCACGCCGTAAGCCTCGCGGATGCGCCTTTCGCGCCATCCGTGCAGCATCGAATCCCAGGCGAGCCAAACGCCGAGAAACGCCAGCGCGGCGCTGAAAATGACCAACGGAGCCTTGCTCGTCCTCGATTTCTCAGCGGCGAGCGCTTCATTCAACATATCTCCCAGAGCGGTAGACGTGGACGAAGACGCGTCCGCCTCGTGCCGCTCGACGATCGAGAGAAAGGTTTCGTCGAGACGGCGCTCCATTCGGCGCGACAATTGGCCGCCGAATTCGCCCGCGACGATCACGCGCGGAGAGGCGCGCAAGAATACGATGCCCGAGCCGATGTCGAGCATGCGCAATTCACCGCCTTGATAGGCGTAAACATTCGCTGCGAATTCGGTGATCGCGGCAATCAGGCCGCTTTGAAGATCGGCGTTGCCGCCCTCCCCGCCTTCCTCCGCCGACCATATCGCGAGCAGGCGGCCGCTACCTCGCTCGAGCAGCAGCGCGCGCTTCAAACGACCGGCCTCGGCTTCGGCAAGCGCGACTTCCGCCATCGAGCGGCCGGTCAGCAGAGCGCGCAGCCGCAAACGCCACGAGTTTGCCGAAATGAGCGCTTCGATGCGCGCATTGAGGCTTTCGACGAGGTCACGGAAAGCGCTCGCGACCGTCACCGTCACGAGGCGGCCCATGATCGGGTACAGCGCCTCGATCATCATATCTTTGGAGCTGCGAATCTCGGCGCGGACGATTGATACGACCGAAGGCGCCAGCGCGGCGGTAAGGTCACGCGGACGTTTATGTTCCGCGCGCTTGAACGCCTCGACCATAACGTCGCCTGACGAAATGGCGAATTTCTTCTCGTCCCCGACGCGCGCGTCGATCCTGTCGAGGCGTGCGGTTGTCTCGTCGAGACGCTGGGCGGTCTCTCCAAGTAAAAGCGACTTTACTTTCTCGAAGGCCTCGACCCCACTAGGCGCCGGCATCGCCTCAAGCCTTCCGCTTCTCGCTCATAGCCTTGATTATATAGCCCAATTCAACAATCGCGCCGCCGATGGCCTCAAACGACTCCAACCGGTTTTTCTCGGTTTCCTGAGAAAGTTCGAGGATGGCCGCGTCGAGCGCGTCGAAGCGCGCCAGGAATTCCTTGCGCGTCTCTTCTAACCTGGCTTCCAGAACGTTGAATTGGCGCTCGGTCTCCCGCTTCGTGGCGCCGAAAAGCAGCTCGCGCATCTGCTCCATCGGATCGAACATCAGACCGATGGAGGCCATATCAGGCAGCTGCTGCGGTTTTTCTTCGTAACTGCCGTTGTTCATTTTGTTTCTAAGACTCCCTGCACGCAACGAATGACAAGCAAGACGCCAATCTAGAGCCGTCCACAGACGCGGTTGTAACACGCGACGCGTAAAATGCGACACATCGTGACGAAAGTCATGGAGTTATAGTGACCAACAGCACTGTCGTGACGCGGGCAAAGCGCTCTAATTCGCAGCAAGTCAATGACGCTGCTTGTTTATGGACCTGCGGCGCAAGATGCTGGGGAAGGCTCCATGCTCATGTCGACCGCAGACGCATCCACCAAAAACCGGCCGACAACGGCGGCGAGCCCTTTGGAGGAGCAAGAACAAAGCATACGCGGCACGCTCACGCGACAAGACATCGCATTGGCGATCTTCGAACGCGTCAATGGGATTTCGAGACGCGAAGCCAAGCGCCTGACGGATTGCGTCATCGACGAGATAGTTTCGACGCTCATATCCGGCGAAACCCTTAAACTGCACGACTTTGGCTCATTCGTCGTGCGCGATAAGCACAAGCGCGCCGGCCGCAATCCGCGCACGGGCGCGCCTGTGCCGATCGAGGCGCGCCGGGTCGTCGTCTTCAAGGCCTCACCGACCATTAAAGCGGCCATCAACGACGCTCAGACGCGCCAAGGCGGCGCGAAGCCGTCGCGACAGCAATCGCGCGGCAGCGCCGGCGACATGCCGGTTTGCGCGCCGGCAATGGAAAAAGACTGATCCATCCGATCGCATTGCCCCGCGACGGATGATGGAGCCCGGCCGCGCCGACTTGCCCGAGGCGCGGTCGGGCCAATTCGCTTAAGCCGACAGTAATTGTCGCCATTCGGGGCGGCTTGGCCGCTTAGAGTAACGACGCCTCAAATGGGCAGCGCTTTCCGATTCAGCTTGCCGTTCGCGTTACGCGGCAAGGCTTCCAGAAAGACGACGGCGCGCGGCCGCTTGTAAGCGGCAAGATGCTCGTGGCAATGCGAAAGGATCGCCGCTTCGTCGCAGGACGCATTGTCGCGCATGACGACATAGGCCTTGATGATTGTCGCATCCGCATCGCGGCCGGGACGCTCCGCCGCGGCGGCTTCGGCGACGTGGGGAAAGGCGAGAAGGCATTTCTCCACTTCCGCCGGCGAAACGCGATAGCCGCCGGCGTTCATGACCTCATCGGCGCGGCCGTGATGATGCATGTAGCCCTCGGCGTCGAATTCGACGAGATCGCCCGATACGAACCAGTCGCCGCGAAACGCCTCGCGCTCTTCGTCCGGGCGGTTCCAGTAACCGAGCATCAGGCCCGGTTCGTCGCGGCGCACCGCGAGCACGCCGGTCTCGCCTGCCGGCAGCGGCGTTTCGCCGCCCTCAGGCGGCAGAGCCGCCACCATCCGGCTCGGCTGCGGACGGCCGGGAGAGCCAGGATGCACCGGGGTCGTCGGCCCGCTCGAAATGAAGGTCGAGCACTCGCTCATGCCGAAAGCTTCGTAAATGTCCTTGCCGGTGCGCGCGCGCCATTCCGCCAGGAGGCTCGGCGGCAGCGCGGCGCCGGCCGAGAGACAATGCCGCAGGTTCGTGAGATCGGCAGTCTCTGGCGCTGCGTATTTCAACATCTGCCGATAGACACCCGGCACGGCGGCGAAGACCGTGGCGCGGTGCTCGGCGATGAGACGCGGCCACACGGCCGGGTCGGGATGGCCGTTATAGAGGACGGCCGAGCCCCCCGCCGACAAGGGATCGACAATCCCGACGCCAAGCGTATAGGTCCAGTTGATCGCGCCGGCATGCAGCATGACATCGCCAGGGCCGAGCCCCGTCCAATGCGCCCGCATCGGGCGGCGGCCCCAGGCGGCGCGATGGGCGTGAAGCACGCCTTTCGGCCGGCTCGTCGTGCCGGAGGTATAGACGAGATAGGCGGGGTCGTCCGCGCCGGTATCGGCGTAATCGTCGAGCGGCGCGCTTTCGGCAAGCTGCGCGAGATCGGCGCCGCGCAGCACGATGGCGCTCCCCTCATGCGCCTCCCCCTCGAAAGCGGCGCCGAGCGCCAGCGCGGCGGCGGCGCAATCCTTCAGCAGGAAATCCGCTTCTTCGAAAGTGAGCTGCGAGGAGGCGAGCAGCGGCACATAGCCCGCCGCGATCGCGGCGAAATAGGCCAACGCCGCATTGGCTTCATTGCCCATGCGGATCATGACGCGGGCGCCCGGCGCCAGCCCCAGCGCACGCAACCCGGCCGCAAGCCGGCGCACTTTCAGATCGAGTTCCGCATGGGTCCAGCGTAGCGCGCCTGCGTCGCCGACGACGGTGATGGCCGTCGCGTCCGGCCGCAGGCGGGCGTTTTCCGCCAGGCAGTAGCGGGCCAGATTGAAACGGGCGGGAACGGGTTCTCGAACGAAGGTCTGCGTCATCGGCGCCTTTTCGCACCAGCTGAGCCGCCTTCGCAAGCCTCGCGCATTGCCCTTCGGTCCGCGGCGGCGCGGCGGCGGCGCATGGGTCAATAATTCTTTGTTAGCGACCCCAATTCAAACTGGATCGACGGCAGCCTTTCGCTCGCCTTCAGGCATTTTTCCAGGACATCTCTTAACCATGACCGGGTCTTTTCGCTTTTTTCTCGCGGTCAGCGTGGTCCTTTCCCACCTCGCTGGCTCAAGTTATTGTCAACACATCGGATATTATTCTGTCAGCTGCTTTTTTATACTGTCGAGCTACGCCATGACCGCGGCGCTTCACGAGTGCTATCGTTTCGACGCCAAAAGCTTCTGGCTGAACCGCTTTTTGAGGCTGGGGCCGACATATCTGGCGGCCTGCCTGTTGACCTTCGTCGCCGTTGCGATTTTTCCCCTCCAGTCGGCGAGCTTCATGCCGCGGTGGGGCTTTCCCGCGACCTTCGCCGACATCGTTGAAAACCTTCTCGTCGTTCCGATCGTGTTTTTCAGGGCCAATCAGTTCATCTTCATCGAGCCAGCCTGGTCGCTCTCCGTCGAGATCATCATGTACGGGGTATTGTTTCTCCTTGTCGCGCGAAGCCCCGCTTTTGCGTTCTATGGTTTCGCGCTCGGCTTTTACTTGCATCTCGTCGCGACGCTGCGCGCCCTCTCCTTCGACCAAATCTACTTTTCCGTCGATGGCGCGGTGATGGGTTTCTCGATCGGCGCGCTCGCCTACTTCTGGCGCCGCCAAAGCGCATTGTGCATCCCGCCTCTCGCCGCCGTCCTTGCGCTCGGCCTATGGATGATCAATTTCTTCGCCGAAGGCGTTCTCGCGCCGGCGAATTACGCGATCGGCGCGGGCTTCTATTTCAATATCCTTCTCACCACGCCGGTCGTCGTAGCGCTCGCGGAAATGAAAACCGGGCCGATCCTCACCCGCGTCGACCGCCTGCACGGCGATTTGAGCTACCCGATCTATCTCGTGCAATGGCTGGGGGGCTTTGCCGGCTACATGCTGCTCGCCAGCCCGGCCATCCGCGGCTGGGAGCTGTTCTTCGCCTCGGTCGCGCCGATTCTCCTGATCGCCGGCGCGCTGTCCTGGCTGCAAGGCGTCTTCGTCGAGCCGCTCCGATCGACAATTCGCCAGGGGGCGACAGAGGCGCGGGCGGGCGCCGCCATGCAGCCGGCCGAATAACAAACCCGAGGGATCGCGTTCGTTAACCAATCAGCAAGCATGCCGAGAGGCGGTTCTTTCGCAACCGTGGGTTTGGCGCGCATTTTCATCAAAAGCGATTCATGCAGGAGCCGCGGCGTGGCGAAGAAGAAACCGCAAGCCTCGAAAACATCCTCCGCCGGATTGGCCGTGGCGGTCGGGCTCGCCTGCGGAACCGCGGGCTACTTCCTCGGGAAACATAGCGCCTCGGTCGAACAAAGCGTCTCGGCTTTGGTGAACGCCGAAAAGCCGGCCGCGCCGGCGGCAAAAACCGCGCCTGAGCAAAAACGCGCCGATGCGCCCGGCGCCATCAAAACGGCGGACAAGTCGGAGCTAGCGCGCCTGCTGAAGGGCGCGGCGACGAAGCCCGCCGAGCCCAAAGGCGCAGCGGAAGAAATCCCGACGCCGCCTGCGAAGCCCGACCTTGCCCTCAGAGCGGAGCCGCCGAAGCCCGACGACGCCGAGCCGGACTCCGCCAAGCCCGATCCCGTGAGGCCGGACTTCCCCCATCCGCCGGCCCCGATCGCTTTCACCTTTTTGAATAGGGAAATATCGCAAAGCGGCGACGCCGGCGCGCGGGTGACGCTTTCCCTCAACTTCGAGAATCTCGCCGGCAAAGCGATCCGCGCCTTCGAGGGCGTGATGAAGCTCACCGACCAGCAGGACAGGAACATCTACAGCACGAAGATCGCCGTGAGCGCGCTGATCTCGGAAGGAGGCGCCATCCGCTGGGACGAGCAAATCGACGCGGGCAAGCTCGACGAAAAGAGCCGGCGCCTCGTGAGCGAGGACCGGGACAATCTGAAGGCGGTCTTTCTGGTGAAGAAAGTGTTCTTCGTCGACGGCAGCGTGCGCAAATTCGACGCGCGGGGCTAACCTGGGAAGCGTGATACGAAGTCCGCGCGATTGGAGCGGTGTCATTCCCGACGCTCGCAAAGCGAGCGATCGGGAATCCAGAGCAAAAGCGCTATTTTGGCTCTGGATTCCCGGTCGGGCTTTCAGCCCGCCGGGAATGACAAAAGCCCACCGCGGGCGGTGCCGCTCAATCGAACAGGCTCGACACGCTCTCCTCGCGCGCCGTGCGGGCGATCGCCTCGCCGATCAGCGGGCCGATGGGGATCACGCGGATATTATGCGCCGCCTTCACGGCGTCGGTCTCGCGGATCGTATCGGTGATGACGAGCTCCTTGAGCTTCGAGGCGGTGATGCGATCGACCGCCGCGCCCGACAGCACGCCATGGGTGATGTAGGCGTGGACCGACTCCGCTCCCGCCGCGAGCAGCGCGTCGGCGGCGTTGCAAAGCGTGCCGCCCGAGTCGACGATGTCGTCGACCAGGATGCAGTTATGGCCGGCGACGTCGCCGATGATGTTCATCACTTCCGACTCGCCCGCCCGCTCGCGGCGCTTGTCGACGATCGCCAGCGGGGCGTCGATGCGCTTGGCGAGCGCCCGGGCGCGCACCACGCCGCCGACGTCCGGCGAAACGACCATGACGTTCTTCAAATGCCGATGCGCCTTGATGTCGGCCACCATCACCGGCGCGGCGAAGAGGTTGTCGGTCGGAATATCGAAGAAGCCCTGCACCTGGCCGGCGTGGAGGTCGACGGTGAGAACGCGGTCGGCGCCGGCGCGGGTGATGAGATTGCTGACAAGCTTGGCCGAGATCGGCGTGCGCCCGCCCTGCTTGCGATCCTGGCGGGCGTAACCAAAATAAGGGATCACCGCCGTGATGCGCCGGGCCGACGCGCGGCGGAGCGCGTCGATCATGATCAAGAGCTCCATCAGATGGTCATTCGCCGGAAAGGACGAGGACTGGATCACGAAAGTGTCCTGGCCGCGGACATTTTCCAAAACCTCGACCCAGATCTCCTGATCAGCGAAACGCCGCACATGGGCGCGGCAGAGCGGCATTGAGAGATGCGCCGCAATAGCCTCGGCGAGGGCCCGGTTCGAATTGCCCGCCAGAAGTTTCATCGCCGCCATGGACCTGTCCTTACACCCGCTACAGTTTGCGGCGTCTTAGCAGCCATGCGGCCAAGGAACAATATGACGCTGATATGGCGCACACCTTTCCCGGATGCGATTGCCTCGCGGCCGGGTAATGCTCTAAATGGCAGCATGCCGGACTTTTTGCCGCGGCGCGGCATGGGCGCCGGCCTTCGACAACTCCAAGGCATAGCCTCCAGAAGATGACGATTTGCACCAGCGCTGCGGATGAAATCTCGACCCTGCCCGCGTCGCCGGGTGGGGCGCGCGCCGTCGTCGCAATGTCCGGGGGCGTGGATTCCAGCGTCGTGGCGGCCCTTCTCAAGGAGCAGGGCTATGACGTCGTTGGCGTAACGCTCCAGCTTTATGACCACGGCGAGGCCACCCACCGCAAGGGCGCCTGCTGCGCCGGCCAGGACATTCAGGACGCCCGCGCCGTGGCGGCGCGCCTCGGCATCCCGCATTTCGTGCTCGATTACGAGCGGCGCTTCCACGAGAGGGTGATCGAGGAGTT
The DNA here is from genome assembly GCF_026427715.1 of Methylocystis sp. MJC1. Lineage (NCBI taxonomy): Bacteria > Pseudomonadati > Pseudomonadota > Alphaproteobacteria > Hyphomicrobiales > Methylocystaceae > Methylocystis > Methylocystis sp. MJC1. The sequence goes on from NZ_CP107558.1 coordinate 2,608,401, forward strand.
CGCCGCCTCCTACGCCAGCGGCGAGACGCCGGTCCCCTGCATCGCCTGCAATCAATTCATCAAATTCGCGGACCTCTTCGAGACCGCGAAGGACCTCGGCGCGGATATTCTGGCGACCGGCCATTATATTTCCTCGCGCGACGATGGCGAGGGCGGGAGGGCGCTTTACCGCGCCAAGGACGCCTCCCGTGACCAGAGCTATTTCCTCTTCGCGACGACGCGCGAGCAGCTGAAGATGCTGCGCTTCCCGCTGGGCGACTACACCAAGACGGAGGTGCGCGACATGGCGCGCCGCTTCTCGCTCGATGTGGCCGATAAGCCGGATAGCCAGGACATCTGCTTCGTTCCGAGCGGGCGCTACACGGATATCGTGCAGAGGCTCGCCCCGCAGTCCGTGGTTCCGGGCGAGATCGTGCATATCGACGGGCGGGTGCTCGGCCGTCATGCCGGTGTCGTCCATTATACGATAGGTCAAAGACGGGGTCTCGGCCTCGGCGCCGCCGTCGCGGGGCGCGACGCCCAGCCGCTTTTCGTGGTGCGCATCGACGCGGCGAAAGCCCAAGTCGTCGTCGGCCCGCGCGAGGCGCTGGAAACGCGCGCGGTCGCCTTGCGCGATGTGAACTGGATCGGCCCTGGCGCGTTGTCTCAATTGCCGCCGCAGGGGATCGACATCATGGCCCGCGTTCGCTCCACCCGACCGCCCGTCCCTGCGCGGCTCGTCGCGCGTGAGGGCAAGGAGGCGACGGTCGTCTTCGCGACGGGCGAGTTCGGGGTGTCGCCGGGCCAGGCCTGCGTGTTCTACGACCCCGCCGATGACGGCGCGCGCGTGCTGGGAGGCGGCTTCATCGCTGCGGTCGAGCCGGCGAGACAGAGCGTTCCCGTCATGGCGCAGACGCCGCGCGCCGCAACCGCGCAAAGGGCGCCGAGATGACCGAAGCGAGAGAATCCAGCCGCGAGATCGAGTCGCTGGACACTGGCGACGTCGAGGCCGCTTACGCGCGCTGGGCGCCGATCTACGACCTCGCATTCACCGCCGTGTTTCGCCCCGGGCGCCGCGCCCTCGCGGCGGCGGCCTCCAAGGCGGACGGCCCGATCCTCGACGTCGGCGTCGGCACCGGGCTCGAGCTCCCGATGTTCGAGCCTCATAATCAGGTCTACGGCGTCGATCTCTGCGAGCCGATGCTGCGCCGCGCCAGCGAGCGCGTGCGCCGGCAGGGGCTGAGCCATGTGGTGGCCCTCTGCAAGATGGACGCGACGCGCATGGGCTTCGCGGATTCGACCTTCGCCTGCGTCTGCGCCCCCTTCGTGCTGACCGTGGCGCCTGAGCCCGAAGCCATGCTCGACGAATTGGGACGCGTCGTGCGGCCGGGCGGCGAGATCATCCTCGTCAACCATGTCAGCCGCAAGGACGATCCCTTCGCGATATTCGAGCATTGGCTCGACCGCCATGTCGCGCCCAAGCTCGGCTGGCGCCCGCAATTCCCCTGGGCGATCATCGGCGACTGGATCGACCGTCGCCCCGAGATGCGGCTGGTCGAGCGCCGGCGACTGGCGCCCTTCGGCCTCTTCACTTTCGTGCGCATCAAGCGCCTGCCGGTCGGCCAGATCGCCGAAACTCCTGAGACACAAGCCGAACTCGAATACGCCTGAGCACTGGCGCCAAGGCGCGAGGCGCGCTAAGTTGTGAAAGCGGCGCTGCGGGGTGCGTGCAGGACTATTATTCCCCGGGGCCTTATCGATCCTTAAGGGAGCTGTCCCTGGCCTTGCCCGTGGGCTTGGCCACACGGCGCCCACCTACGTTGTAGGTTCCCGGGATCGATGTCCCACGGCTCACGTGGCCCGCGCTTTCACTCTCGCTTTCCCGGCCCCTTCTCAATGACCGACGTGAAGACAGAATTGCGCCGGCGCTCGCTGGCGCGCCGCGACCTCGTGACTCACGAGGAAGCCCATGACGCCGCCCTGTCGGTCGCCCGCCGCGGCGTCTCGCTCGTCGAAGAGCTGTCAGCGAAATCCGGGCTCCAAACGCCCGTCGTCTCGGTCTATTGGCCGATTCGCAGCGAGCTCAACACCTGGCCGCTGATCGAAGCCCTCTCTCAAAAGGGCTATCGGGTCGTGCTGCCGGTGATGCACAAGGTGCGGCATCCGCTTGTATTTCGGGATTTCTCGCCCGGCGACGATCTCGTGAAAGGACCCTTCGGCCTCTCCGAGCCTGCCGAAGACAAGCCGGCGCGCGATCCAGACGTCATTTTCTCGCCGCTCGCAGCCTTCGACCGCAAGGGCTTCCGCCTCGGCTATGGCGGCGGAATTTACGACGCGACGCTCGCGCAGCTGCGCCCGAGGAAGGCTGTGAGCGTCGTTGGCCTCGCCTATTCCTGCCAGGAGGCCGACCATGTGCCGACCGAACCGCACGACGAGCGTCTCGATTATCTGATGACCGAGCGGGAATTGGTCATTCCAGCCTAAAGCCCTCGCCCGTCATTGCGAGCGAAGCGAAGCAATCCAGGGCCGCCACACGGCTCTGGATTGCTTCGTCGCTTTCGCTCCTCGCAATGACGGATAGTGGCCTCACCGCTTCGCTGGCGGCTCAGGCAGTTTGATCACCTGCCCTGCCTTGAGCTTTGCGCTCGGCTTGATTCCCGGGTTTGCGTCGGTGAGCGCGTGCAGCTTGTCCGTCTTTCCATAGAGCTTCTTGGCGATCGTCTTCAGTGTCTCGCCCGCCTTGGCGGTGTAGGTCGGCTCTGGCGCGGCCGGCGTTTCGGCCGGAGCGGCGTCGGGCGGAGTCGTCGCCTCGGGCGCCTGAGCCATCTCGCCGGGCTTGGACTCCTCGGAGGTCGCCGGCGCCTCCGCGGTCCGCTCGGGGGGCGCCGCCGTCTCGGAACTCTCGGACGGCTCAATGGCCGGCTGCTCGACAGCCGCCTGCTCTTCCGGCGCCGGGGCGACCGGCGCTTTGCCCGTGCCCATGGCGAAGACATAGGCCAGCGCCGCCGCAGCGCCCGCGAGAGCCAATTCCCGCGCGCCACGCACGCGCTTCGGGGGGAATAGCGGCGGGCGGCTATCCTTGGGGCCTCCGCCCGCCGTCGCGGCCGTCTCCTCGCGGCCCTTGAGCCAGCTGAAGACCTCGAGCAGGAAGTAGAGCAGCAACAGCGCGGCGAGCGGCGGCTTCCAATAGCTTCCCGGAGCGAAAATATAGGTCATCGCCGCCTGCTCGATCAGCAGGCCGATCCAGGGGATCTCCTCGCCCTTGCCGCGGCGCAGAAGCGCCACGCCGGCGACGGCGACGAAAAGCGCCGCAAAGACCGCCAGCAGGGCCTCGCGCGGGATGAAGTTCCAGCCTAGGGCCTTTGTACCGAAGAGATAAAGCAGACCCGCCGCGGTCGCGGCATAGACGCCGTGCAACAGCCGGCGTCGCGTCGCAAGCTGGGTCAGATGCGCGAGAAGCGCAGCCGCGACAATCGCCATAAAGGCGAGGGAGACATTTGCGGACAGAAGGTCCGGATTCATTGGGCGACGGGCTCCTATTTCACTGCCAAGCTGCGCACGTGTATGTGACAACAGTTTGTAAGCAGCCTATCCGTCCTTGCCGCTTACCCCGGCGCTTTCGAAGGTGGCCATGTCGCGATGGCAGGCAAGCGCCGTCTTGATGATGGCGATCGCAAGTCCGGCCCCAGATCCCTCGCCGAGCCGCATCGCCAGATCGAGCAACGGTTTTTTGCCCATCCGCGCCAAAACCTCGCGATGTCCGCCCTCGGGCGAAACATGGCCGGCGACGCAATGGGCGACGGCGTCCGGCGTCATGGCGTGAAGCAAGGCGGCGGCGGCGCAAACGACATAACCGTCGAGCACCACAGGCACATTATTGAGCCGCGCCGCGGTGATTGCGCCCATCATCGCCGCGATCTCGCGTCCGCCGAGGCGGCGCAAGATTTCCAACGGATCGGAGAGATGTGGCCCGTGCAGGGTCAGCGCCGCGTCGATCGCCGCATTCTTGCGCGCGAGGCCCTCTTCGTCGACCCCCGTGCCGCGCCCGGTCCAGCGCGAGGCAGGCCCGCCGTAGAGCGCCGCATAAATGGCGGCCGCGCTCGTCGTATTGCCGATGCCCATCTCGCCGGGCGCGAGCAGGTCGATCCCGCCCTCTATGGCTTCGAAACCATAGGCGAAAGTCGCCGCCGCCTCGCGCTCGTCCATGGCGGGCGCCTCAGTGAAATCCTGCGTCGGCCGCTCCAACGCCAGCTCATAGACCTTCAGGCCGATGTCATGCGCCTTGCAGATTTGATTGATCGCGGCGCCGCCGCTCATGAAATTCTGCACCATCTGCGCGGTGACGCTCGCTGGAAAGGCCGAGACCCCCTGCGCCACGACGCCATGATTGCCCGCATAGACGGCGACGAGCGGTCGCGCGATTGCGGGCTCGGCGACGCCCTGCCAGGCCGCGAGCCATTCGACGATTTCCTCGAGCCGGCCAAGCGCGCCTGGCGGCTTGGTGAGCTGCGCGTCGTGCGCCCGCACGGCGGCGACGGCCGCTTCGCTCGGCGCCGGAAGATTGGCGAAGAGCATGCGGATTTCTTCAAAGGGACGGATGTCGTGAGCCATGCGCGGGGTGTAGCGCCTCGAGAGGGAAATGGCGAGTTGAGAAAGCGCCTTCTCCAGATGACGCATTGACGCCGCGCCATCGCACTCCCTAATGGCGCGCGAACCATCGCAGAGGCTACGCCGTGCACGACATCGCTGCGCCCCACGACAAGACGTCCTTCCTCACGCATTTCAACAATGATCCCCGTCGCATCGGCGCGGCGATCATGCTCGGCTTCTCGACTGGCCTGCCCTTTCTTCTGGTCTATAGCACGCAATCCGCCTGGCTCTACGACGCCAAAGTGCCGATCGAGACCATCGGGCTCCTGAGCGAAATGACGCTCGCCTATAAGTTCAAATGGCTCTGGGCGCCTTTTCTCGACGAATATGACGCCCCGATCTTTTCCAGGCTGCTCGGGCGCCGGCGCGGCTGGGTCCTCGTCTCGCAAATTGCCGTCATCATCGCGCTGATCGGCGTCGCCTATGGCGATCCGGGAAGCTAGCTTGCCTGGACGGTTTTCTTTTCCTTCGCACTGGGCGTCGCCGGCGCGACGCAGGATATTACCGTCGACGGCTGGCGCATCACCGTTGCGCCGAAGGAAAAGCTGGCCTTCATGACTTCGGTCGCAGAAATGGGCTATCGCGTCGGCACGCTCGTCGCCGGCGCCGGCGCGCTTTATCTCGCCAATTTCTACGGCTGGCGGGCGGCCTATCTCGGCATGGCCGGGGTGATGACGCTCGGACTCGTCGCGACCTTCCTCGCGCCCGAGCCGCCTTCGGATATCGAGCCGCATCGCGCGCGGCCCAGCTTTGCTTTCACCGTCACCGAGCCGATCAAGGAGCTGTGGCGCCGGCTCGGGCCGATGGCGCTGGCGATCCTTCTGCTGGTCGCGGGCTTCCGCATGCCGGGCTATGTCTCCACCGCCATGGCCATGCCGCTGTTCAAGAGCCTGCATTTTTCGGAGGCCGACATCGCCACGGTCACCAAGGTTTTCGGCTTCTGGATCGCGCTCGGCGGGACGATTCTCGCCGGCCTCGTCGTGCGCAGGTTCGGCATGTTGAAGAGCCTCGTGATCGGCACGATCGCCGGCTCGGCCTCACATCTGTCCCTGGCGTGGCTCGCGGCGCATGGCCACGATTTCACCGATTTCGCGCTCGCCGTGGGCGTCGAGGGCTTCGCCTACGCCTTCGCGCAGGTGGTACTCATTATCTACATGTCGTCGCTCGTCTCGACGGAATTTGCGACGAGCCAATTGCGCTGCTCACCTCGCTTTGCGCCCTGCCCGGCAGCCTGCTGGCGGGAACGTCCGGCTTCATCATCAAGCACACCGGCTTCGAGACGTTCTTCGTTGGAACGTCGCTGATGGGGCTTCCGGTCGCCATCCTCGCCTGGTGGGTATGGCGCAAGCAGGAGCAGCTCGGAGAAGGCGCTCTGACGGAGACATCGGCGGAAAGAACCGCCGAGACGGACTGATAATTATGGCCTGCCCTTATGCACTATCGGCACTGCTAGCCCGCATCTCTTCAAAGGCGGCGAGCGCGCGCGCTGCGGCGTGATCCACGATGGGACGCGGGTAGGTCTCTCCCAATGTCACGCCCGCGGCCGCGAGCACATGCGCCGGCGCCTCCCACGGCCGGTGAATCCACCGCGATTCGAGCCCCGCCAGCTCGGGGACAAAGCGGCGCACATAAACGCCTTCGGGATCGAATTTCGCGCCCTGCAAAACCGGATTGAACACGCGGAAATAAGGCGCGGCGTCGGCGCCGCATCCAGCGATCCATTGCCAGTTTCCACTATTGTTGGCGAGGTCGGCGTCGACAAGCGTGTCCCAGAACCAGCGCGCGCCTTCCTGCCAGGGAAGCAGAAGATGCTTCACGAGAAAGCTCGCGGCCACCATGCGCGCGCGATTGTACATGAAGCCGGTGAGCCACAACTCGCGCATGGCGGCGTCGACGAGTGGGTAACCTGTGCGGCCCCTGCGCCAGGCTTCGAGCGCGGATGGATCGTCGCGCCAGGGAAAATCGTCGAAACGCCGATCGAGCGCGCGCTCAGGCATCTCCGGGTAAGAGACGAGCAGATGATGAAAGAACTCGCGCCAACCGAGCTCGCGTAAATAAGGCAGGCCCGCTTCGCCCGCCGACTGCATGATCTCCGCCCAGACGCGGCGCGGCGAGATTTCGCCAAAATGCAGATGCGGCGAGAGGCGCGACGCGCCCTGCCCCGCGATGTCGTCGCGCGCGAGCTTGTAATCCAGAGCGTGATTCTTCGCGAAAGCTGAGAGACATGCGCGAGCGCTCGCTTCACCGGGCCTCCAAGCGTCGCGCAGGCCCCGCGCCCAGTCAGGCTTTTTGGGCAAAAGGCCCCATTCGTCCAATGTATCGCTCGCCGGCGCCGGAGCCGCGTCGAGCTTTGCCGGTGCCGGCGAGGGAGCTTGCGGCCCTCCCGCAGCGAGACAAGCGCGCCAGAAGGGCGAGAAAACCTTGAAGGTCTCGCCCTGCCTATTGCGCATATGAGCGGGCTCGAAGAGCAGCGAGCCGTTGAAGCTCTCGACCGTAAGGCCGCGCCCACGCAGACTCGTCTTTATCTCATTGTCGCGTCGCATGGCCCAGGGTTCGTAAAGCCTGTTCCAATAGGCGGCGCATGTGCCCGTCTCAGCGATCACCTCTTCCAGCGCGAATTCCGCGCGGCCGCGCCGCAGGACCAACGGAACGCCGTGCTGCGCGAGATCATCAGCGAGCGAGGAGAGCGAATGGTGAAGCCACCAACGGCTCGCGTCGCCCATGCGCCACTGGCCGGCGCTGTCGTCGTCGAGCACATAAAGCGCAATGAGCGGCGCGCCAGAGCGCGCGGCCGTCATCAAGGCAGGATTGTCGTCGAGGCGAAGATCGTTGCGAAACCAGACGATCGCCGGCGCCATTGCGCCTCCTTTATCGCCGCGCGTGCGTGATCCCGTAGAAGGCGTAGATGGCGAGGCCGATGCCGGTCCAGACCAAGAGCCGCAGCCAGGTATCGAGCGGCAGAGCCACCATGAGCGCGATGCAGGACAAGATGCCCAGTATCGGCATCACCGGAATGCCGGGCGCCCGGAAGGGTCGGCGCAAATCCGGATGGGTCTTTCGCAGTTCGAGGACGGCGAAACAGACCAGCGCGAATGCGGCCAGCGTGCCGATGCTCACCATCTCTCCCAATATATCGATCGGAAACAGGCCGGCTGCGAGCGCGACAGTGACGCCGACAAGGATCTGGCTCGCCGCCGGCGTGCGATAGCGGCGATGGAGCTTTGCGAAGAACGCCGGCAGCAGGCCGTCGTGAGCCATGGTGAAGAATACGCGCGTCTGGCCATAGAGCAGCGCAAGAATGGCGGTGGTCAGCCCGGCGAGCGCGCCGAATTTCACGACCCAGGCAAGCCAGGCGACGCCCGTGCGATCCATCACAAGCGCCATCGGATCCGGCACGCCGAGATCCTTGTAGTTCACGACGCCCGTCGCCACAGCCGCGACCGCCACATAAAGCACCGAGCAGATGATAAGAGAGCCGATGATGCCGATCGGAATGTCGCGTTGCGGCGTATGCGCTTCCTGAGCCGCCGTCGAGACGGAGTCGAAACCGACATAGGCAAAGAAAACGACCGAGGCGCCGCGCGCCACGCCGCTCCATCCATAGACGCCGAACTCGCCGCTGTTCTGAGGAATGAGGGGCGACCAATTGGAGACATCGACATGCGCCGCGCCAACGGCGATCACCATCAGCACGACGGTGACCTTGATAGCGACGATCACATTGTTGAATTGCGACGACTCGCTCGTGCCGCGCACGAGTAGCATGGTCAAAAGAAGGACAATTCCTGCCGCGGGAAGATTGAAAAGCCCATGCACGGCGGGATCGCTCGGGGCAGCAAAATAGGCCGTGGTATATTGTGGCGGAACGCTGATCCCCAACCCATGCAGCACGCGGTTGAAATAGCCCGCCCAGCCGACAGCGACGGTCGCGGCGCCGGCGGCATATTCCAGCACGAGATTCCAGCCGATGATCCAGGCGAAAATCTCGCCCAACGTCACATAAGTATAGGTGTAGGCGCTGCCGCAGACCGGCAGAAGCGCAGCAAGCTCGGCGTAGCAGAAGGCGACGAAGGCGCAAGCAATCCCTGAGAGCGCGAAGGAGACCATGACGCCCGGCCCGGCGTAATTAGCCGCCGCCGTGCCAGTCAGCACGAAAATGCCCGCGCCGATGATGCCGCCGATGCCGAGCGCCATTAGCGACGCCCAGCCGAGCGCCCGCTTCAGCCCGTCGCCTTCCTTCTCGGCGTCATGCGCCGCGAGGATCGCAACCACGGATTTGCGCGTGAGATAGACCTTCCGCTCGACCTCGGACAATGCGCAGCCCTTTCGCAAATGCGCGGCATCCACTTGGCCGCTCGGGAGTTTGCGCCGATTATGGTTGCGGCGCCGTAAGATACAAGCGAAAATGCCCCGTTTCGCCTATGCGCCGCCGCACAGCGCTCAAGGGCGCCTTGCGCCGGCATATTCGAGGACAATCTCAGCTGCCCGCGCGCTCGGGCGCACGCCTGCTTCGGTAAGATGCGCGCGCACGCGCTCAAAAGCTGCCAATTGCGACGCGCGCGGCGCGCTTTCAGCAAGGAGCGGCGCAAGCGCCTCGGCCAGAGCGCGCGGCGTCGCGGCCTCCTGCAAAAATTCGGGAACCGCGTTCTCCCCGATCACAAGATTTGGCAGCACGATGGAATGCGCCTTCACGAGAAAGCGCAGATAGGATTCGAGCTGCGAAACGCGATAGGCGACAACCATGGGCGTTTGCGCCAGCGCGAGCTCCAGCGTGGCGACGCCGGAGGTCACGAGCGCGGCTCGCGCCTTTCTGAATGCAGCGAATTTCTCGGCCTGCGAAATAAGGCGCGGCACGATCGGCCAGCCGCGTAGCGCCTCCCGCAACGGCGCCTCCATATGCGGCGCGACGGGGATCGCAACATCAAGATGGGGGTGGTCGCACATGAGCAGTTCCAACGTCCGCCCATAAAGCGGCGTCATGCGCGCAATTTCAGCAAGCCGCGAGCCTGGTAAAACGAGGAGAAGCGGCGCGCGAGACGGCCCGCTCTCGCCCTCGGGCGTGAGCTCGCCGAGCGCTTCGACGAGCGGATGGCCGACATAGACGCAGCGCGGACCGCCGAGCTTCGCATGCGCCTGGGGCTCGAAGGGCAGCAGGGCGAGCACGCAATCGACATAGTCGCGCATTTTCCGGGCGCGGCCGGGGCGCCAGGCCCAGACCGTAGGGCTCACATAATCGACGATGGGCAGATCAGGCCGCGCCTGTCGCACCCGGCGCGCGACGCGGTGGGTGAAGTCGGGCGCATCGATGATCACCAGACAAGCCGGTTCGGCGGCGAGAACGGCGCGCGCCGTCTCGTCGATGCGCGCGAGTATTTTGGGGAGGCGCGCCAAGGGGGACAGAAGCCCCATGACGGCAATGTCGGTGATGGGGAAAAGCGAAGCGAGCCCTTCGCTGGACATCGCCTTACCGCCGACGCCGATGAATTCGACGTCCGGCCATCTTTCGCGCAAGGCGCGCATCAAGGCTGCGCCCAGCGCGTCGCCGGACGTTTCGCCGGCGATCAGGAAAATGCGCGGGGCCCTCACGCGCGCTCGACGCGCTGACGCGGCGCGCAGAGGGGACGTTGCGAGCTCGCGCGCAGGAAGGCGACGATTTCCCCGACGTCGTCGCTGACCGCATAGGCTGTGGCCACCTCGTCCACGCGTTCGCTCAAAGTTCCGAGCGTGTCGTCGCCTGCAAAAAGCCGTCGATAGACTTGCCGTAGCTGGGCGATGCGCTCCGCCGAAAAGCCGCGCCGGCGCAATCCGACGACATTCACGCCGAAGAGATGCGCGCGGTTGCCGCTCGCAAGCCCAAAGGGGATAACGTCGCCCTCGACGCCCGCAAGGCCGCCCACAAATGCATGCGCGCCGATGCGCACATTTTGGTGCACCGCCGTTCCGCCGCCGATGGACGCGTGATCGCCGACAGTGACATGGCCGCCAAGCAGCGCCTGATTGGCGAGGATGACGCCGTCGCCGAGGCGGCAATCATGCGCGACATGCGAATAGGCAAGAAATGCGCAGCCCGCTCCAATCCGCGTGCCGGCTCCGACGCCGGAGTTGATAGTGACGCCCTCGCGAATGATGCAATCATCGCCGATCGAAAGATCGCCTTCGGCAAGCGCCGCCTTGAGATCCTGAGACGGCGCGCCGAGCGAGACGAATGGAAAGACCCGCGCGCGGGCGCCGATCTTCGTGCGCCCTGCCACAGCGACGTGTGATTGCAGCACCGCGCCGGCGCCGATCTCGACTCCGGCCGCGATGTGACAAAAAGGACCGATGACAACGTCATCGTGCAAGCGCGCGCCCGATTCCAGGATGGCCGTCGGATGGATGATCGCCGTCATGGCGGTGCGCGCAAGCCTTATGTCAGACGCCCATCATGGCGCTGATCTGGGCCTCGCAGACGAGCACGCCATCGACCAGCGCTCTGCCCTGATACCACCAGATGTTGCGCTTTTGCGCGGTCTTGGTCATGTGGAATTCGACGCGGTCGCCGGGTGTCACCGGCTTGCGGAATTTGGCTGCGTCGATCGTCATGAAATAGACGAGCTTGGGTCGCTCGCCCTGCGCATTCGCGCGCATGACGATGACGCCTGCCGTTTGCGCCATGGCTTCGATGAGAAGAACGCCAGGCATGACGGGCCGTTCGGGGAAGTGCCCCGTGAATTGCGGCTCGTTGATCGTGACATTCTTGATGCCGACGCAAGACTCGTCGCCGCGAATATCCACGATGCGGTCAACGAGCAAAAACGGATAGCGATGGGGCAGGCTGCGCATGATTTCGAGAATGTCTGCGCTCTCGAGCGTCGCGCCGGCTTCCGTCCCTGACATAGTTTCCTTCCCCCTGATGACCGAGCGTCTGTCGCGCTCCTCGGGGTCTTTTATAACGGCTTCTCGGGCTTGTCGCGTCGCGCCTGCTTATCGAGCAGCGCTTCCGCTCGAAGGAAACGCCGAAGCGGCCGCGCGGGGGCGCCGCCGAAGCGCGCTCCCGGCGGCACGTCGCGCGCCACGCCGGATTTTGCCGCAATGGCGGCGCCCTCCCCGATGGTGATGTGGCCGGCGAGCGCGGATTGGCCGCCAAGCACCACATAATCGCCGATCTCGCAGGAGCCGGCGATCCCCGTCTGCGCGGCAATGGCGCAGAATCGACCGATGACGACATTGTGGGCGATCTGGACGAGATTATCGATCTTGGCGCCCTCGCCCACGATCGTGTCGCGCGTCGCGCCGCGGTCGATCGTCGTATTGGCGCCGATCTCGACGTCATCCTGGATGATGACGCGGCCGAGCTGCGGAGTCTTGAGCCAGCCCTTTTCTCCCCGCGCAAAGCCAAAACCGTCCTGCCCGAGACGGGCCCCCGGATGGATGATGACGCGGTCGCCGATAAGCGAGCAAATGATGCTGACTTGCGCGCCAATGGCGCAATCACGGCCAATGCGCACGTCGGGGCCGATCACGACCTGCGGACCGATGATGGACCCCGCGCCAATCTCGGCGCCCGGCCCGATGATCGCGCCGGGATCGACGGTCACGCCAGCCTCCAACCGCGCCTCGGGATGAATGATCGAGCTCGGGGAAACGCCGCTTGCGCGGAAAAGCGACTCCGGCCGCAAGGCCTGCGGAAAGAGCTTAGACGCTGCGAGAGTCATGGCGCGCTGGGGATCTTGGACGACAAGCCCGCTGATACGCTTCGGCAGGAGATGCGCGTCCCGTGCGCGAATAAAACAAGCCGTCGCGCGGCAAGCGGCAAGCGCATCGGCGTAGCGAGGCGAAGCGAAGAAGCAAAGATCGCCAAAATGACCCGCGGCGAGCGGCGCGACCCCGGTGATGAGCGCCGGCGGCGCTTCCAAGCCTTCCGCTTCCGCGATGGTCGCGCCGGTCAGCTCGGCAATTTCGGGGATCGTATAAGGACGCGAGAGATGGAAAAAGGCCGCAACGCTCATGTGCGCAGCCTGCCAGACTTCGGCGGCGCAAGATACAAAAAAGCGCGCCGGGCGGATGCCGCCCGGCGCGCTCTTGGGACGATTTAGAAGTTCGTGCCGCCGGAGAAGCGGAAGTTCTGCGTGATGTCGCTGTTCGCCTTCGAGGTAATGACCGCATAGTCGAAGCGGATCGGTCCCATCGGCGAATTCCACAGCACCGAGGCGCCGACCGACGAGCGAAGGCGGAACGCATTCGAGTTCGGCACCACGCAAGTTCCCTGGCCGAAACCCGCCGCCGGCGTATAGGCCGCCAGACAGGTCACGCCCGGAATGGTCGGAAGATTGTTGCTGTAGTTGGTGCGGCCGTCGAAGCTCCAAAGGCTGCCAGCGTCGGCGAAGAGCGCGCCCCTGAGGCCCAGATCCTTCGGAAGACCCCAAAGCGGGAACTGCACTTCGAGCGAGCCACCCACATATTCTGAGCCGCCGAGCGAGTTGCCGTAACGCGCATTGTACGTCGTGAAGATATTCGAGTCGCGGGGGCCTATGCCGCCCGGCGCGAAGCCGCGGACGAGGCTCGGACCAAGGTTGAAGTTGTCCTGAATGCGGGGCCGATAGCCGCCGAAGGGCAACAGATTACCGCCTTGCAGGCGCGCGATGCCGACCACGTCGTCGAGATAGGGAATCTCGTGGAAGTAGCGGACGTCGCCGGTCGTGCGGAGGTAGCGCGAGTAGCCTCCCAGCCCAGCCGCGTCCTGGCTCAAAGTCGCGAGCCAGCCGTTGTGCGGGTTCCGGAAGTCGTCGATCGTATTGTAGTTCAGCGAATAGCCGATCGACGACGTCACGATGGTGCCCTGCGATTCCTTGATCGCCAGCGACGCCTCGCCGTTCGATTGGCAGTTGTAGAAGAGGTTGGGATACCCCTGCCAGGACGGGAAGAAAGCCGAATAGCCGGGCGTGATCGCCGTGGGAACCGAGCAGTCGTTATAAGGCCGGGCGATCGTGTTCGGGATCGAGATCGTGGTCTGATAGATCGAATAGCGCGGCGAGAAGCTGAGCTCATCGGTGATCGGCACGCCGAGGCGTAGCGTGCCGCCGATCGAGGTCGAGGCGTAGATCGAGTAGTTATAGGCGTCCTGCCGGCGAGCGAAGACGTCGAAGCCCGCCGAGATACGCTGATCGAGGAAATAGGGTTCCGTGAAGCTGAAGTTCACGCCGCGCGCAATCTGGCCCGCCTGCACCGACAGACGAACGGCCTGACCGCGACCCATGAAGTTGCTCTCGGAAACCGAAACCTCGGCCAGGAAACCCTGGTTCGTCGAGTAGCCGCCGGAGACGCCGAAGTTGCCTGTCGGTTGATCCTCGACGTCGACGTTCAGGACCACGCGGTCAGGCGACGAGCCCGGCTCATTGGTGATCTTGACCTTCTTGAAGTAGCCAAGGCCGTTCAGGCGGCGTTCCGCACGATCGATCAGGACGCGGTTATAGGCGTCGCCCTCGCCGATATCGAACTCCCGGCGGATGACATAGTCGCGGGTGCGGGTGTTGCCGTGAATGTTGATTCGCTCGATGTAGACGCGCGGGCCTTCATCGAGAACGAAGCGGATCGCCACCGTCTGGGCGGCAGGATTACGCTCGCCGCGCGGACGCGCCTGCGTGAAGGCGTAGCCCTTCTTGGCGACTTCGCGGGTCAGCGCCTCGACCGTCTTCTCGACGGCGTCGCCGTTGTAAACATCGCCGGGCGAGAGCCGCAGCACGCCGTTCAGCGCATTGCCGTCAATATCGGGAAGATGCGATTCGACGCCGACGGAAGAGACCCGATACTGGGGACCTTCTTCGACCACGACGGTGATGACGTAACCCTGCTGCGCAGGATCATATTGCGCATCCGAGCTGACGACGCGGAAGTCGGCGTAGCCGTTCTTCAGGTAGAAGCGACGAACGAGTTCGAGGTCGGAAGCGATGCGATCGGGATCATAGACGTCGCTGGTCTTCAGGAAGGAGAGGAAATTCATCTCCGTCGTTTCCATCAGACCGACGAGGCGGCGCGTCGAATAGACATTATTGCCGACGAAGCGGATTTCCTTGACGCCGGTCTTGTCGCCCTCGACGATCGTGAACACGACGTCGATACGCCCATTCGGCAGCTCGACCGTGCGATAGGAAACCTTGGCGGCGGCGCGGCCGGCGCGGCGATAGATTTCGGTCAGGCGGGCGACATCGGCCTCCGCGATCTGCGGGCTGAAGGCTCCGCGGCCCTTGGTGCGCAATTCGGGCAGCAGGTTCTCGGTCTTGACCTTGCTATTGCCTTCGATGACCACGCGATTGACCTGATTGCCTTCGGTCACGCGGATGATAACAGTGCCGCCCTTGCGGCTCGCAGAAACAGTCGCAAAGCGCCCACTCTCACGAAGCGCCTCGAGTCCCTTCTCGACCTCTGCGGGGCTCGAGCCGGTGAAATAAGAGCGAATCGTCTCGGCGTCGGTGCGAGCGTTGCCCTGCACGACGATGTCCGCCGAAGCCGGCGCGGAAAACAGGAGAAGCACCGCAAGCGCGGCCATAAGCAGTGACGAAGATTTCCAAATGCCGCCAGTGGATTGCATGTAATGCTGGTCCTCGTCCGCAACTTCCGCCGCCCGGAGCGCGGCGAATGATAACCATTTGAGCAAGGCGAAACACGCCTTTCCGGGGTCCCGCCAAATCTTCTACAGGGTTTAACCACCCCTGCAAATCCAGAATGAAATCTGTTCGGGCATTTTGTCGAAGGCGTGACGTCAAAGCCACTATTCATGGCTAGCGGTAGGTTAACGGACCGCGAACGCGGTCAGTAAAAATGAAGAAACCGCGACTTGCGTCGCGGTTTCGCCACAGTCTCCCAGCCTCGCTCCGAGTCGCGTCAGGACGCCCCGCCGGCAAGCCGTTGGATAAGCCGCGCGATGTCATTGTAAGTCGAGAAGATCATCAACACCCCGACCATCGCGAGCCCGACTCGGAAGGCGAACTCCTGCGCGCGTTCGTTCAGCGCCTGGCCGCGGATGGCCTCGATCGAGAAGAACAGCAGATGGCCGCCGTCGAGCAAAGGAACCGGCGCCAGGTTCAGGAGGCCGATCGACACGGACAGGATAGCGATTAGATGGAGGAAGGGCGCCAGGCCGACCTTGGTCGCCGCCTGGGCCATTTGGCCGGAAATCTGCGCAATGCCGATCGGGCCCGAGAGCTGATCCGCGCTTTCTCGCCCGCTGACGAGGCCCCCGAGATAAGCGCCGGTGCGATAGACGATCTGCCAGGTCTCGGTGAGCGCCAGCTTGACCGAGTCGACCGGCCCATAGCGCTCTTCCCGGACGTCGCCCGGCGCGGTCGAAGCCTTGAGCCCGAGCATACCGATTCGCATCTTTCCAGCGGGGCTCTCGACCTGACGCCAGGCCGGCGTCGCCTCGACGGTCACGTCCTTGCCGGCGCGGCGCACCACGAAGACAAGCTTGGCGTCGGCGGAGACGGAAACGATTTCCTGCATTTTCGAGAAAGCGTCGATCGGCGTCCCGTCGATCGAGAGCACGAGGTCACCCGGCACGAAGCCGGCCGCGGCGCCCGCGCCGCCCTCGACGACCGAGCCGACGCGCGGCACCAGGATGGTGCGGCCGTAAAAGGCGAAAATGCCAGAGAAAATCGCGATGGCCAGGACGAAATTGGCAAAAGGCCCGGCGAAGACGATGGCCGACCGCTTCCAAACCGGCTGCGCCGTGAAGGTGACGGCGCGCTCAGCCGCCGGCATGGCCGCGACGGCGTCAGGGTCCGGAACGCTCGCCCCATTGGCGTCGCCATGGAATTTCACATAGCCACCCAAGGGGATCGCGGCGATACGCCAGCGCGTGCCATAGCGGTCCATTCTGGCCCAAAGCTCCGGACCGAAGCCAATCGAAAAGGCGTCGACCTGAACCCCGCACCAGCGGCCGATGATGAAGTGGCCAAACTCATGGAAGAAGACAACGATGCTCAGGATGAGCACGAAAGGGATGACGTAGGTTGCAAATGTCATCAACAGGTCCAGCACGGTCTTGCCTCCAACGCGTCACGCAGGCCAGAACCCGCGCCGCGTTGGGCTCGGGCTCTTGGTTACTGAAGCGTTAACATGCCTGAAGGCGCATCGACGGCCAAGACCGCCCGCGACCTTTCTCTGACAATATGGTCAACGGCGAGAGCTTCCTCCACATTCTCAGGCTCCCGAGCGTAGCCCTCGCGCAGCGCCGCGTCACAGGCCTCCGCGACGTGGCGGGAGATCCCCGAGAAAGGAATGCGGCTTTTCAGGAACGCCTCGACCGCGATCTCATTCGCCGCGTTGAGGACATTGGTTAAGCCGCCGCCATGCGCCAGGGCGTCGAGCGCGAGCCGGAGCGCCGGGAACCGCTCGAAGTCGGGCGCTTCGAACGTAAGGGTGGCGATTTTGGCGAAGTCGAGCCGATGCGCCGGCGTGGTCAGACGCTCCGGATAGGCCAGACAATGGGCGATCGGCACGCGCATATCCGGCGGCGCCATGCCGGCCGTGACCGAGCCGTCCGAGAAAGCGACGAGCCCGTGCACGATCGATTGCGGGTGAACGACGACCTCGAGCTTTTCCGCCGGCACGCCAAAAAGATGATGCGCCTCGATCAGTTCGAGGCCCTTGTTCATCAACCCCGCCGAGTCGACGGTGATCTTGGGGCCCATCGCCCAATTGGGATGGTTGAGCGCCTCCTCCACCGTCGCGCTGGCGATGCGCTCCCTGCTCCAGGTGCGGAACGGGCCGCCCGAGGCGGTGACGATCATGCGCTCGATGCGCGAGGGGTCCTCGCCGCCCAGCGCCTGGAAGATGGCGTTGTGCTCGCTGTCGACCGGGAGCAGCATCGCCTTCATCTTTTTGGCGGTGCGTATGAAAGGCGCGCCGGCGCAGACGAGACATTCCTTATTGGCGAGCGCGACGTCCCGGCCCAGAGACAGCGCGGCGTGCGTCGGCTCGACCCCCGCGGCGCCGACGATGGCCGACACGACGAGATCGGCGTCGCGCACGGCCGCCTCGATCACGGCGTCACGGCCCGCCGCGACCTGCGTGTTTGTGCCCGCGAGCGCGTCCTTCAGCTCCGCATAGG
The DNA here is from genome assembly GCF_026427715.1 of Methylocystis sp. MJC1. Lineage (NCBI taxonomy): Bacteria > Pseudomonadati > Pseudomonadota > Alphaproteobacteria > Hyphomicrobiales > Methylocystaceae > Methylocystis > Methylocystis sp. MJC1. The sequence goes on from NZ_CP107558.1 coordinate 2,626,117, forward strand.
CGTTTTCGTCTCGAATCGCCGCGAATTCCGCCTTGGTTCGGCGGGCGATGTCGGCAAGCGCCTTGGCGTCGCGCCCCCCGGCGACGGCGGAAACCGAAAAACCCTCCGGTTCGCGTTCCAGGAGATCCACCGTCGAGCGGCCGACCGAGCCCGTCGCGCCAAGCAGGACGATCCGGCGCGGCGCCCGGGCGCCCCCGTTTGCATGTCCGTTCTTCAAACCCATGAGCGTTTCACCAGAAAAAGAGGTTGGCCGCCGCCGAGGGATCTCCCCGGACCAAGCCGATCGCCGCCGCGAAAACGCAGACGAAAATGAAACCGTCCAGACGATCCATCACGCCGCCATGACCGGGAATGAGCTGGCTCGAATCCTTGACGCCGAAGCGACGCTTCACGGAGGATTCGAACAGATCCCCCATTTGTGAAATGGCGGCCGCCGCCAATCCGACCAGAAAGACCTGAACGCTAGCAAGCGCCGGGCCGCCGCCGAGATAGGCTGTCACAAGGCCGAGCAAGGCGCCGCTGACGACGCCAGTAATCGTGCCCGACCAGGTTTTCCCCGCCGACACGCGTGGCCAAAGCTTGGGACCGCCGATCAGCCGCCCGCCGAAATAGGCGAAAACGTCGGTTCCCCAAACGATTGCGAAGAGGAAGGCGATCGCTAGAACGCCAAAGTCGAGCGAATCCCGCAGCCAGCAGACCGAAAAGGCCAGCGCCCCGGCGTAGACGACGCCTCCGGCCGCCCAGGCCCGCCGCGTCGGCCCGGCCAAAACGGCGGCGGTCGCCGCAAAAAAGAGGATGTCCAGAGCCGCCGCGCCCGCAAGCCCGTTCCGGCCGAGCGCCGCCGCCGCCGCCGCCGCCACGCCGCCGGCCACGACCCGCTCAACGCGGCGCTCGCCGCCAATCAGGCCCTGCCACTCCCAGTTCACGGCAAAAGCCGCTGCGAGCCAGAAGGCCGCAAAAACATTGCCCCCGAAATAGAGCGTGGCCACCGCGGCCGCGACAAGCACGACCGCGGAAGCGACGCGCGGCCCGAGATCGGCGAAGCCGCCGCTTTTTCCCGTCGTCTGTGGGCTGGTCATGACGCCGTCTTGGCGCTGCGCGGCGACTCGACCCGGCCAAACCGGCGCTCCCGATGGGCATATTCCTCCAGGGCGGCGACCATCGCCGCCTGGTCGAAATCGGGCCACAGGATCGGCAAGAACACGAATTCGGCGTAGGCCGCCTGCCACAAAAGGAAATTCGAGAGCCGCTGTTCGCCGGACGTGCGGATGATCAGGTCGGGATCCGGTATGTCGGCGGTGTCGAGGCGCGCGGAAATGGCGTCGGCGTCGATTTCATGCGGCGCAAGACGCCCCTCCGCCACCATCTCGGCGAGCGCGCGCGCCGCCGCCGCGATCTCCTGCCGCGCGCCGTAATTGAAAGCCACGACGAGCGTCAGCCCGGTATTGGCCGCGGTCACCTGCTCCGCCTCCTTGAGCAGGGCCAGGATTTCCGGCGCGAGATCCTCGCGCGCGCCGATGACGCGCACCCGCACGTTGTTTTCATGCAATTCGGAGAGGTCGTTGCGAATAAACCGATGCAGCAGGCCCAGCAGGCTCTGCACCTCTTCGCGCGGGCGCGACCAATTCTCGGCCGAAAAGGAATAGACCGTCAGATATGAGATGCGGAGCTCGATCGCGGCGCGCACGGCCCGACGAAGCGCCTCGACGCCACGGCGATGCCCCTCGAAGCGCGGCAGGCCGCGGGCCGCCGCCCAGCGACCATTGCCATCCATGATGAGCGCGACGTGGCGCGGGACAATTCTTATGTCGAGCGTGGTCGTCGCCATCTCCAAAAAATCGCCTTCCGCCATAATGTCGTTCCGAATCGCCGGCCGATCTTCGCAATGGAGGCAGGGATGCGCCGCCGCGCTCGCGTCTCCAATCTGACCCTCAGACCTGCATGATTTCCTTTTCCTTGGCGGCCAGGGCGGCGTCGATTTCCTTCACGGACTCGTCAGTCGCCTTCTGCACCTCGGTCTCGTGCCGTTTCCCATCGTCCTCTGGAATAGCGTGATCTTTCAATAACTTCTTCAGCATGTCGATGCCATCGCGCCGAACATGCCTCACCGAGACGCGGGCCTCTTCCGCATATTTGTGGGCGACCTTCACGAGCTCCTTGCGGCGCTGCTCATTGAGCTCCGGCATGCGGATGCGCAGGATCTGGCCCTCGACGGTCGGCTGCAGACCGAGATTTGCTTCGCGGATCGCCTTGTCGACAGCGATGACCAGCGCCTTGTCCCAGACCTGGACGGCGAGCATGCGCGGCTCCGGCACGCTGACAGTCGCCACCTGATTGAGCGGCGAAACCTGCCCATAGGCGTCGACATGCACCGGGTCGAGCAGGCTCGCGGCGGCGCGGCCCGTTCGCAGGCCGCCGAACTCATGTTTCAGAGTCGCAATCGCGCCCTGCATCCGGCGCTTCAAATCCGCGAGATCGAATTTATCCGTCATGATCTCCACAACCTGTCTTTCATCGCCAGCGGGCGCGAGGGCGCGTATCGGGCCGGCGCGGTATCTTAACTGGCCCGCGGGCGCCCGAGGTCCGCCATCGGAGCCCCTTATGGCATGTTTTTAGGCTTCACGCGCAAGTTAAAGACACGTGAGATTAGGGCGCGACGAGGGTCGAACGCCCGCCGCCGGCCAGCACCGAGGCGATAGCGCCGGGTTCGCCGATCGAAAAGACGATGATCGGAATTCGGTTTTCCCGCGCGAGCGCGAAGGCGGCCGTGTCCATCACCGCAAGATTTTGGGCGATCGCCTCGTCGTGGGTCAAGCGCTCATAACGCTTGGCGGCGGGATCGCGCTTGGGGTCGGCGGTATAGACGCCATCGACCTGGGTCGCCTTCAGCACCGCGTCGGCCGAGAGCTCGGCCGCGCGCAGCACGGCGCCCGTGTCGGTCGTGAAGAAGGGATTGCCGGTGCCGCCGGCCGCGATCATCACCCTCCCCTTGGCGAGATGATGCAGCGCCGCGCGGCGGGAGAAGGATTCGCAGAGCGAGGGCATCGGCACGGCGGAGAGGCAGCGGGCCGGACGCCCCTGCATCTCGATCGCCTGCTCGAGCGCCAGCCCATTCATGACGGTTGCGAGCATGCCGATCGAATCGGCGCGGGCGCGCTCGATGCCCGTATCGGCTCCCTTGATGCCACGGAAGAAATTGCCGCCGCCGACGACGACCGCGACCTCATGGCCATTCTCGGAGGCCGTGGCCAGGTCCTTGGCGATACGCTCCAGCGTCGTCGCATCTAGCCCGTAGGGCTGCGACCCCTGCAGCGCCTCGCCCGAAAGCTTCACGACCACGCGTTTATATCGCTTCGAGGCGTGATCGGACATGACGGGTCTCTCTGATTGGCTTGGGCGGGGGCGCGACTTAAATACGAATGGCGCGCTCTCGCCGCAAGTGACCCTTTAGAGAAACCTTACGGGCCAACCTCGCCGCCTGTCGCCCCGAACACCTGCCCCGTCGCGTAGCTCGATTCGGCCGAGGCGAGCAGAACGTAAAGCGGCGCAATCTCCACGGGCTGGCCGGGGCGCCCGAGCGGCGTGTCGCCGCCGAACTGGGTGAGATGCTCCTGCGTCTGTCCGCCCGTGGGCTGCAACGGCGTCCAGAAGGGGCCCGGCGCGACGGCGTTGACGCGGATGCCTTGCGCAGCGAGCTGCTTGGCCAGCGCCCAGGTGAAATTCAAAATGCCAGCCTTCGTCACTGCATAGTCGATGAGGTGCTGTGACGGCTGATAGGCGTTGATCGAGGTCGTGTTGATGATGGTCGAACCCGGCCGCATATGAGGAATGGCCGCTTTGGTGATCCAGAAAAGCGCATAGAGATTGGTGCGGAAGGTCCAGTCGAGATCGTCCGTGGTGATCTCCATGATCGATTCGTGCACATGCTGGCGGGCGGCGTTGTTGACCAGAATGTCGAGCCCGCCAAGTTCGTTCACGGCGTCGTCGACCAGGCGCTTGCAGAACATTTCGTCGCGAATATCACCGGGGATGGCCGCGGCCTTACAACCGGCGTCCTCGATCAACGCCATGACCTCCCGGGCGTCCTCCTCCTCTTCCGGAAGATAATTGATGGCGACATCAGCGCCCTCGCGCGCGAAGGCGATCGCCGCTGCGCGGCCAATGCCGGAATCGCCGCCCGTGAGCAGCGCCTTACGGCCCTTGAGCCTTCCCGACCCGCGATAGCTCTTCTCGCCGTGATCTGGCCGCGGATTCATCTTGCAAGCGAGGCCCGGCCAGGGCTGCGGCTGCTTCTCGAAAGGCGGCTTGGGGTAAAGCTCGCGGGGATTTTTGAGCCCGTCGGACTGCGTCTGCATCTCCGGCAGGGGGGCGGAGCTCTCTATGCCGGTTACCGAGATATTCTCCCGGATCGATTCCGTGATCGATTGTTCCTGCGCAGGCATTGAACCCTCCCGGCGCCCCGCCAGTGGGGCGAAACGCGGGGGGCGAGGGAATGTTTCAGATGTGGTTCGCTCGTGGCCGTCGAGCGCCTTCAGCCTCGAGGCGCCCAACAAAAAAGGCAGACGCAGTCTCCCGCGTCCACCCTCATCCGACCTTCGCTGACGCGAAGGCCACCTTCTCCCGCAGGCGGGAGAAGGAGAAATCCATTGCTTTGGCTCAGCCCTTCGCGGCAGCCGCGACTTCCGCGGCGAAATCGCTGGTCTGCTTCTCGATGCCTTCGCCGAGCGCATAGCGGACGAAGCCCTTGATGGCGATCGGCGCGCCGGCCTTGCCTTCGAGCTCCTTCACCGCCTGGGCGACAGTCTTGCCATTGTGCTCGGGGTGGTTCGAGGGCTGATCGAGCAGGCAGACTTCCTTGGCGTAAGTCTTGATGCCGGATTCGACGATCTTCGCCAGCACATTGTCGGGCTTGCCGGCGTTCTTCTCGCGCAGCAGATTGGCCTCGCGCTCGACAATCGCCGGGTCGAGGCCGGCTGCGTCCATCGCCTGCGGATTGGCCGAAGCGACATGCATGGCGATCTCGCGGGCGAGCTTGGCCAGCACTTCCTTGTCGCCGGTCGATTCCAGCGCGACGATCACCGCGATCTTGCCCTGGCCGTCGACAACCTGGCCGTGGACATAACGACCGACGACGCCGTCCGACACCGTCAGCGCGGCCGCACGGCGCAGCGTGAGGTTCTCGCCGATCGTGGCGATCGAGGACGTGATGTTCTCAGCAACCGTGCCGCCGCCCGGATAAGCCTCTCCGCCGAGCTCCGCGGCGTCGGTCTTGCCGGTGGCCAGCGCCACTTCGGCGATGTTCTTGACGAGCGTCTGGAAGTCGGCGTTGCGGGAAACGAAGTCGGTCTCGGAGTTCACCTCGACGACGACGCCCGTCTTGTCGCCGGTGAGCGCGGCGACAAGGCCCTCGGCCGCCACGCGGTCGGCCTTCTTAGCGGCCTTGGAGAGGCCCTTCTTGCGCAGCCAGTCGACAGCAGCCTCGAACTCGCCCTCGGTCGCGGTGAGCGCGGCCTTGCAATCCATCATGCCGGCGCCGGTGCTCTCACGCAGTTCCTTGACGAGGGCGGCGGTAATCGTGGCCATGGTCGAAATCCTTCTGTTGGGGCCGGCTGGAAGCCCGCGGCGACGGCTTCCCGGCTCTCGGGGGCTTTATGGCGACGGGCGCCGGCTCTGGATGAGCCGGCGCCCGAGGTAAAGACGAAAGATGACAGTCAGTCGTTAGGCGGCGAGAAGCGCGCGCGCCTGATCCACCCAGCCGTCGCGGGCGATGCGGCCGCTGAGCTTGAGATCGGCGTCGACCTTTTCGACGTCGGCCGGCGTCATCGCGGCGATCTGCCAGTAATGATAGATGCCGGCGTCGTTGAGCTTTTTGACAACCTGAGGGCCGACGCCATTCAGCTTGGCAAGATCGTCGGGCGCGCCGCGCGGCGCTGCGAGCAGCTCGAAGACCTCAGCCGACTCGTAAGCCTCGCCGCCTTCGGCGGCCGCCACGGCCGGCTCGACGGCCGGAGCCTCGGCTTCGCCGAGATCAACGCCCAGCGCGCCCTGGCTGCGGGAGATGCCGTCGATCGCGGCGCGGGCGATAAGGTCGCAGTAGAGCTGGATGGCGCGCCCGGCGTCGTCATTGGCCGGGATCGGATAGGTCACGCCGTCCGGATCGCAGTTGGTGTCGAGGATCGCCACCACCGGGATCTTCAGGCGGTTGGCCTCCTTGATCGCGAGCTGCTCCTTATTGGTGTCGATGACGAAGATCAGGTCGGGCGTGCCGCCCATATCCTTGATGCCGCCGAGCGCCTTTTCGAGCTTGTCGCGCTCGCGGGTGAGGAGCAGGCGCTCCTTCTTCGTCACGCCCTGGGCGCCGGCCGAGAGCATCTCGTCGAGCTTGCGCAGGCGGTTGATCGAACCCGAAATGGTCTTCCAGTTGGTCAGCGTGCCGCCGAGCCAGCGGGAGTTGATGTAGTATTGCGCGCTACGGCGGGCGGAGTCGGCGATCTGATCCTGCGCCTGGCGCTTGGTGCCGACGAAAAGCACGCGGCCGCCCTTGGCCACCGTGTCGGAGACAGTCTTCAGCGCCTGATGCAGCAGCGGAACGGTCTGGGCGAGATCGATGATGTGGATGTTATTGCGCACGCCGAAAATAAAGGGGGCCATCTTCGGGTTCCAGCGATGCGACTGGTGGCCGAAGTGAGCGCCCGCCTCGAGAAGGCCGCGCATGGTGAAATCAGGAAGCGCCATTTTACTTTTCTCCGGTTGAGCCTCGGCGAAAGCAAGGTGAAGAGGCCGGAAACCGGCCACCGGAAACGACGTCTTGGATCAGACGCCGCATAACCTTCGCCTGTGGGATGCGCGCGCTTATAGGGGAAGCGCCCGCAGGGAGCAATAGGAAACGCCGCAGAGTTTGCAAGGCGGTGCGGGCGCGCGAGTGAGAATAAGCTGCGGCGGCGTTCAAATGAGGCGTCTCGGAGAAGGTTCCACGCGCCGAAAATATTTTTTGTCCGCGACCAGTTGTCGCACATTAATACATTGATTTCATAGCGAAAATTCGTATTTTTTGCTCGGAAAATTACGCTCTTCGCGCAGATTGCCAAGCGGTTTGAATCGGGCTAGGGTTACCTCGATGCGGCAAGCATTCTGGTAAAAAAACAAACAGGGGGAAAACGCATGGCTGTCAACGTTCACAGCTCCGGCGACATCGGCAAGATGCTCATCTGGGTCGCCGCCTTCGTCGGCTTCGTCGTCGTCGCTCTCACGTGGGTTCCGGATTGGATCTCCCCCGAGGGCAGCAACGGCACGGGCAACAACCGCGAAGCTCTCGGCACCGCCGGCACCGGCGCTACCGCGCGCATGATTCAGTAATACCCCTGCTGAACGACTTGCCGGGGGTTGATCTCCCGGTCTTGTCGTTAGGGAGCGATCAGCCCGGCAACGGCGCAGATCGATTTGGAGCCGACGCTCTCGATTTATTCGGGCGTCGGCTTCCGCGTTTTTGGCTCCCGAAAGGAACTTTATGACCCGGATGCGCGCCGATTTATTGCTTATGGCGGTTTCGATCATCTGGGGAACGGCTTTTATCGCGCAGAAACACGCCAATGAGGCCATGGGGCCGATCAGTTTCGTCGGCGCGCGTTTTTTGGTGTCCTGGGTGGCGCTGGCGCCGCTGGCTTTCTACGAGCACAGTAAAAAGGCTCAACCGCCGTTGAGAAAAGAGGATCTGGGCCTCGCGGGCCTGATCGGCCTCTGCCTGTTCGTGGCCTCTGCTTTGCAACAATCCGGCCTCGTCACGACCACGGCGACCAATGGCGGGTTTTTGACCGCTCTCTATGTGATCTTCGTCCCCTTCATCGTCTGGATTATCACCGGAGCCAAGCCGAGACTCGTGGTCCTGACCGCAATCGTTGTCTGCGTCGCGGGCGCCTGGCTCCTGACGGAACAGGGACATTTTCAGGGGCTGACGGCTGGCGACGCCTTGGTTCTGATCGCCGATATCGCATGGGCGGCGGGGATCAGCCTGGTTCCGGTCTTCCTCGCGCGCGCCGACCGGCCTTTCTTTTTGGCTTTCGCGCAATATGGCCTCGCCGCTGTCTGCGGTGTCGTGGCCGGGCTCAGTTTCGAGCCCCTCTCGCAGGAAGGATTGGCCATGGCGTTCCCGGCCATTCTCTATGCCGGCGTCTGCTCCGGAGGAATCGCCTTCACGCTTCAGATCTTCGCGCAAAAATACACGCCCCCGGCGGAAGCCGCTCTCATCATGTCGCTCGAGAGCGTCTTCGCCGCCCTGTCGGGCGCGGCGCTGCTCGCCGAACGCCTGACGGGCCCGGCTATCCTGGGCTGCGTTCTCATCCTGCTTGGCGTCGTTTTGGTCGAAGCCGGGCCAGCCATGCGGAAAGTCCAGCTGCGCAGCTATCTGCGAAAGCTAGCCTGATGACTCCGTTGGGAAAACGCCTTGGCAACATAGCGCCTTGCGAATACGCTTCGCGCAAAAGAACTCTACCGACCAGACAGCTGCAATGGACCTGAACAGCGCGATCCGCTTCTCCATAAGGCAAGTTTCGTCGGAACTGTTTTCGGCAGGCTCGATTTTTTCGGTCTATTCGCTGGCGTCGTCCTTCGCTCTGGGGTTCGCCGCATTGGCCTATCGGCGCTTGAGGCGCCGGGGGCGCGCCAATCTGCGGGCAACCGCGCGCGCTGTTTTTTCCAAGAATTTTGCGGCGCGCGACTCTGTTCATGCGGACATCAAACTCTTCGTCCTGAGCGTCATCTTCATGCCGGCGGTCATCGGCGGCCTCGTCGTTTCCTCGAATACTATTGCGATGGGCGTCCATTCCCTTCTCGGCAAGGCGTTCGGCCCAGCGGGAGACACAGGACTTAGCGATTTGCAGATCAAGGCGATCACAACCGTCGTCTTGTTCCTGGCCTATGAGATTGGCTATTTCGTCGACCACTATCTCAAGCATCGGGTCGCTTTTTTGTGGGAGCTTCATAAGCTCCATCACACGGCCGACGTTCTGACGCCTCTGACGAACTTCAGAAATCATCCGATCGATAACGTCATCTTCGGATATATGCTCGCGACCTTCATCGGCGGCGCGTCGGGCGCGTTGCATTGGCTGTTCAACCGGCAGACGGAGATGTTTTCCGTCGACGGGAAAAACATCCTCTTCCTCTGCTTTCTTTGGACGATCGGACATCTCCAGCACTCGCAGTTCTGGATTCCGTTTCCGGGTGTTTGGGGACGCCTCATCTTGAGTCCCGCCCATCACCAAATCCATCACTCGACCGACCCGAGGCATTTCAACCGTAACCTTGGCAGTGTTCTGGCCGTATGGGACTGGATGTTCGGAACGCTGGAGATCCCCACGGAGAAAAACCCGCGCCTGACCTATGGCGTAGACGAAAAAGGCGTCAACCAACATTCGTCGGCGAGCATATTGCTGACGCCCGTGGCTAAATCAGCTTCCGCGCTCTGGCGCGCCCTCGTCTCAGCGCCGCAATTCCTTTTCAATGCGCGAGGCGTGGCGGTAGGCCGAATGCTGCGCCGCCACGGCTGAGCTTTTCAAAACTCGATGCCTTCCTGCGCCTTCACGCCCGCCGCGAAATGGTGCTTCACCAGGGTCATCTCCGTCACGAGATCGGCGGCGGCGATCATCTCCGGCTTGGCGTTGCGACCTGTCACGACGATATGGAGACCCTCCCGCCGCGCCGCCAATCTCTCGATCACCTCTTCTAACGGCAGGTGATCGTAACGCAGCGAAATATTCAGCTCGTCGAGCACCAGCAGGCGAATCTCGGGATCGTCCATCAGCGCGCAGGCCGTCTCCCAGGCGCGCCGCGCCGCCGCCTCGTCACGGGCGCGGTCCTGCGTCTCCCAGGTGAAGCCCTCGCCCAACGTATGCCACGAGACCTCCCCTAGCTTCTCCAGCATCTCACGCTCGCCCGTCCGCCAGGCGCCTTTGCCGAATTGCACGACGCCAACCTTCCAGCCATGGCCGAGCGCGCGCAGCGCCAGACCGAAGGCCGCCGTGGACTTGCCCTTGCCCGGCCCGGTGTGGACCATCAGCAGGCCCTTTTGCGCGATCGTCTTGCCGACGACCTCGGCGTCCTGCACGGCCTTGCGCTTTTCCATCTTCTCGCGATGGCGGCGCGCCGCGTCCTTTTCCTGCTCTTCTTTCAAAACGCGCTCCTTGGCGTTTGACGTAAACGTGACGCGCGCATATGACTGAGTGCGACGGTCCTTCGCAAGAAGGCGAAAAGGGAACGCGGTGCGGGAGTCCCCAAAACCGCGGCTGCCCCCGCAACTGTAACCGGGAAGGCCGCGCCTTCGGCCACTGAGCCAAAAGCTTGGGAAGGCGGCGCGGATGGAACCCGGAAGCCAGGAGACCTGCCGTCGCTTGTCTGAATAATGCGCCGCCGGTGGGGCGGCAGGGAGACCCTGATGACGACCAACACCGCCGCCATTCGTTCGATTTCCGTCTCCCGCGCGGAGACGCTGAAGGCTGCTTTCGTCGCTTTCATCATCGGCCTCGGCCTCGTCTATGGCGCGGGCTTCGCCAACTCCGAGACCGTGCACGACGCGGCGCATGATTCGCGCCACGCGCTCTCCTTCCCCTGCCACTGACCGCCCTTCACGCGACCCGTGATCGCGCGCCTGTTGGCGGCCGGCCTCGTCGCTGGCCTTGTTGCGGGCCTTGCGGTCGCGGGTCTGCAACACGTCACGACTACCCCGCTCATCCTCGCCGCCGAGGTTTATGAGGCAGCTCAGCACGCCCATGACGCGGCCGAAGCCGCGGGCCCGGCCTTCGAGGGCCTACGCCGCACGGTGGCGACAAGTCTCGCGACCATCGCCGTCTCCGCCGGCTATGCGCTGATCCTACTCGCCGGCATGCTGTTTTCGGGAGAGTCCATCGGCCCACGCCGCGCCGCGCTCTGGGGCGCCTGCGCCTTCGCCGCCACCGGATTGGCGACGAGCCTCGGCCTCGCGCCGCAATTGCCGGGCGCCGCCGAAACCGCCCTCGCAGGCCGCCAGATCTGGTGGCTCGCCACCGCCGCCTCGACGGGTGCCGGGCTTTTCGCTCTGCTGCGCCTCGACGCGCCCGCCGCCAAGGTCTTCGGCGCCGCGCTGATCGTCGCGCCGCATTTCTTCTGGCCGACGGCCGCCACGCCTGAAAGCACCGTCCCCGCGGAGCTTGCCGCGCGCTTCGCGGCGGCGTCGCTTACCGTGCAGGCGGCGAGCTGGGTGCTCGCCGGCGCGCTGGGGGGGCTAGCCTGGCGTCTCATCTCGCGCGACGAAACGGAGGCCGCATGAGCGCCGCCAAAATCCCCGCGACCATCGTCACCGGCTTTCTGGGCGCCGGCAAAACGACGCTCATCCGCCATGTGCTGGAGAACGCCCGCGACCGCCGGCTGGCGCTTGTCATCAACGAATTCGGCGACGTCGGCGTCGACGGCGACATTTTGCGCGCCTGCGGCGTCGAGAACTGCCCGGAGGAGAATATCGTCGAACTCGCGAACGGGTGCCTGTGCTGCACCGTCGCCGACGATTTCGTGCCGGCGATCGAAGCGCTGCTCGCGCATGAAAAGCGGCCTGATCATATCATCATCGAGACCTCCGGCCTCGCGCTGCCGAAGCCTTTGGTGAAAGCTTTCGACTGGCCCGCGATCCGCTCGAAGCTCACGGTCGACGGCGTGATCGCCGTCATCGACGGCAAGGCGGTTGCGGAAGGCCGTTTCGCCGACGATCTCGACGCCATCGCGCAAGAGCGCGCCGAGACCAAGACGATCGACCACGACAATCCGCTCGAAGAAGTCTTCGAGGATCAGCTCGCCTGCGCCGACCTCGTCATTCTGAACAAGACCGACCTGCTCGACGACGCTGAAGAGGCGGCTGTCGTCGCGCAACTCACGCAAGGCGCGCGCGAAAGCGTGAAAGTCGTGCGGGCGCGCGAAGGCCGCGTCGATCCGCTCGTGCTGCTCGGCCTCGCCGCGGCGGCGGAGGACGATCTCGCGAACCGCCCCTCGCATCACGACGCCGAGACCGAACACGATCACGACGATTTCGACAGTTTTGTCGTCAGCATTCCCGCGATCTCCGATCCCGCCACTCTTGTTACGAAACTCGTTGAAGCCGCCCGCATGCATGACGTGCTGCGCGTGAAGGGCTTCGTCGAGGTCGCGGGCAAGCCGATGCGTCTTCTCGTGCAAGGCGTCGGCGCCCGCGTTCAGCATCATTTCGACCGCCCTTGGAAAGCCGGCGAAGAACGCGCGAGCCGTCTCGTCGTCATCGGCGAAAAGGGACTCGATCGCGAGTCGATCGCCGCGATGCTCGCGCAGCCGTGAGGCGCCATGCATCTCCTGCCGCGCGATCTCCATAGTCTCGACGACGCCGGGGCGGCGACGGATCTCGGCCAGACTCCGGCCGACATAGTCTTCCTGTCTTTTTCCGACTCGGAGCTGCGCCTGCTGGCGCGGCTGCACGCGCGCGACGAGCACCTTGCAAGCCTGCGCTGTGCGTCGCTCGCACAATTGAAACACCCCTACTCCGTCGACCTCTATCTCGACACGGTCGCGCGCCACGCCAAGCTCATCGTCGTGCGGCTTCTGGGCGGCAAGGATTATTGGGCTTACGGCGTCGAGCAGCTCGAGGCTCTGGCCCGCACGCACAATATTGCGCTCGCGATCGTGCCGGGCGACACGGTCGAGGATTTGCGGCTCTCGCAAGCATCGACGCTCGACGCTGAGGCACTGAACCGAATCTGGCGTTACTTCCAGAACGGCGGCCCCGACAATTTCCGCTCGTTTCTGGCCTATGCGTCGACACTCGCCGGACGCCCCGCCGATTGGCGCGACAGCATGTCGGTCGCCAATGCCGGCCGTTTCGCCCAAGCCTGTCGCGCTGCCGAAGTCAGCGCCCCGCGCGCGACGATCGTCTTCTATCGCTCGCTCTATCTCGCCGACGACGTTGCGCCCATTGTCGCGCTCGCCGACGCGCTCAATGAACACGGCTTCGCGGTCGACGCCATCTATGTCGCGAGTCTGAAGGAGCATGAAAGCGAAGCCTTCGTGGCGCAAGCGCTCGACTCATTCGCGCCCGACGTCATTCTCAACGCAACCGCCTTCTCCGCGCGCCGCGACGCCGGCTGCGTGCTCGACGGCGCCGACGCGCCCGTCCTGCAAGTCGCGCTTGCCACCTGCACGCGCGACGCATGGGAAGCCTCCGCGCGCGGCGCCAACGCCGCCGACCTCGCGATGAATGTCGTGCTGCCGGAAGTCGACGGCCGCATCTTCACACGGGCCATCTCCTTCAAGGAAACCGCGCCGCGCGGCGCCGCAGAGTTGGACGAGCCCCGCCATGCGCCGGAGCCGTCGCGCATCGCTTTCGTCGCAGAACTCGCAGCGAATTGGGCGCGCCTGCGCCGCAAATCGAACGCCGAAAAAAGCTTAGCGCTCATTCTCTCCGATTACCCGGCAAGGCGCGGGCGCAGCGGCTATGCAATTGGCCTGGACGCCGAAGCGAGCGTCGTGGAGATTATTGCAACACTGCATGACGCCGGCTACGCGCTAAACGATCCTTCGTCATTGCGAGCCGAAGGCGAAGCAATCCAGAGCAACGCCACGAACGCCGCGGAAATCCCCTCTCCCGCCTGCGGGAGAGGGTGGCCCCTGCGTAAGCAGGGGTCGGGTGAGGGCCGCCCTCATCCGACCTTTGCTGACGCAAAGGCCACCTTCTCCCGCGAGCGGGAGAAGGAGGGATCGCGGTCGATCATTCGCGCGCTCGAAGAAGGCGCACCGACGATCACTGTTTCGCTCTCCGACTATTCGCGTTTGCTCGAAACGCTTCCTGCAAGCTTCATTGCGACTCTCAACGACGCGTGGGGCGCGCCACAAGACGACCCCGCCGTTACAGGCAACGCCTTCCGCTTCTCCTGCCTCATCAGCGGCAATCTCGTCATCGCCCTGCAGCCCGATCGCGGCGCGCGCGCCGAGCGCTACGAAACCTATCACGACATGCAGCGGCCGCCGCGCCACGCCTATGTCGCCTTCTATCTCTGGCTGCGCCACATTCGAAAAATCGATGCGCTGATGCATCTCGGCGCCCATGGCACGCTCGAATGGCTGCCGGGCAAATCGGTGATGCTCTCGCAGGAGTGCACGCCCGAAGCCGTGCTGGGCCCTACCCCACTCATCTATCCTTTCATCGTCAACGATCCCGGCGAAGCCGCGCAGGCCAAGCGCCGCACGAGCGCCGTGACCATCGGCCATCTCACGCCGCCGCTCGTCGAGGCCGAGCTCTTCGACGCCGCTGCGACGATCGAGACGCTGCTCGACGAATATGCGGCCGCAGCGTCGCTCGATCCACGTCGCGCGCGCCTCATCGCCGGCGCCATACTCGATGAAGCCGAACGCAGCGGGCTCGCGCAGGAATGCGGCGTGACGCGCGAGACCGACATCACCGAAACGCTGGCGCGACTCGACGCCTGGATGTGCGATTTGAAGGAAATGCGCATCGGCGACGGGCTGCATGTCTTCGGCCGCGCCGACGAAGACGCAACGCGCAACGCTTGTGGGCTAAGCGAACGCAAAGCGCTCCTCGACGCGCTTTCGGGCCGCTTCGTCGAGCCCGGCCCCGCCGGCGCGCCGTCGCGCGGCCGCGCCGACGTCATCCCCACAGGCCGCAACCTTTTCTGCATCGATCCGCGCCACGCGCCGACGCAAACGGCTTTCGACATCGGCCGGCGCGCAGCGCATGAAGTGATGACGCGCCATGCGCAAACGCATGGCGACTTCCCGCGCCGCATCATGCTCGATCTCTGGGGCAGTGCGACGATCCGCACCGGCGGCGAGGATTTCGCCCAGGCGCTCGCGCTTCTCGGCGTCCGACCGACATGGGATCAGCAAAGCGCGCGCGTCATCGGCTTCGAGATCTTGCCGCAAGCGAAGCTCGATTTTTCGCGCGTCGACGTCACGCTGCATGTCTCGGGCCTGTTTCGCGACATGTTCCCCGGCCTCATCGCCCTCTTCGACGACGCCGTGCGCGCCGTGGCGGTGCTCGACGAAGACGCCGGTTTCAATCCGCTCACAGAAGCGCGAGACCTCACGCGCATCTTCGGCGCAGCGCATGGCAACTACGGGCTCGGCGTCAGCGAGAAGATTTTGCGCGGCGATTGGACGTCGCAGGACGATCTCGCCCGCGCTTATCTTGCAGCGGGCGGCCATGCGCTCGACCGCACAGGCGACAGCGCGCCGGCATATGACGCGTTCAGCGCGCAAGTCGCCGGCGCCGACGCCCATGTTCATGCGCAGGACATGGCGGAGGTGGACGTGCTGACGGGCCCCGCCTTCGCCGATTTCGAAGGCGGCTTCGCGGCGGCCAATAAAATGCTCGGAGGCGACGCCGCTCTCGTGCATCTCGACGCAACGCGGCCGGAGCGCCTGACCGCGCGGCCGTTGCAAGACGAGATCGCCCGCGTGCTACGTATGCGCCTCGCCAATCCGCGCTGGCTCGAAGGCCAGATGCGCCATGGCCATCGTGGCGGCGCCGAGATCGCGGAAGGCGTCGATAATCTCTACGCCTTCGCGGCGACGAGCGGGCTCGTCAGCGACGCGCAATTCGACCTGGCCTTTTCAGCGACGCTCGGCGACGACAAAGTGCGCGACTTTCTCGCGCGCGAGAATCCGCGCGCCCTGGAGGCGATCGCGCATGTCTTCAACGACGCGCTCTCGCGCCAACTGTGGCGCACCGGCCGGAACAGCGTGCGCGACATCCTAACGAATGTCGGAGGGGCCCATGCAGCCGACGCCTGAAATCAAGGGCTGGTGCCCAGGGGCTTACGCCCCCATGGCGAGCAATGATGGCCTGCTCATCCGCGCGAAGATCGTCGGCGCGCGGATAGATGCTACACAGCTCGCAGCCATTGCAGTGATTTCCGCCGATTGCGGCAATGGCCTTGTGGATCTCTCGCAGCGCGCGCAACTGCAAATCAGAGGCGTCAGCGCGGCGACCTTGCCCGAGGCGCTGCGCAGACTCGACGCCGCTCGCCTACTTCCGCGCGACGCCGCGGCCGAGCGCGTCACCAATATTATCGCTGCGCCGCTCTCTGACGACGCCAATGCAATGGCGCACGAACTCGCCGACGCCATCCAGCCAGATGAGGCGCTGCGCGCCCTCCCCGCCAAATTTCTTTTCGCGATAGACGGCGGGACGCTGCCGTTGTCGAACGTCGAAGCGGATATTCGTCTCTCCGCGGCGCAACTGAACAGCGTTGCGATAAGCGTAGCGGGAGCCGACGACCTCGCAGTTATCGTAGGTCAAACAGAAGCCGTCGTCACTGCGCTCAAGCTCGCGCGCGCCTTTGTGGCGCTCCGCAACGGCGCCTTCGAGCTCCGCCGTATGGGGCGGCTCGTCAAAGCGCTTGGGGCTGCTCGCCTGTTCAGCGAAGCGGGGCTTGTCGCTGCGCTTTTGCCGCGCCGTGACGCTGCGCCACGTCCCTTCCTCGGCGCGCAAGAAGCGGGCGGCGCCTGTTTCGCCGGCGTCGCCGCGCCGTCGGGCCGTTGGCGCGCAAGCGAGCTTGAAGAGCTTGCGGCGCTCGCCGCGTCGCAAGCGGATGGCGAATTGCGCCTCACGCCCTGGCGCGCCATTCTCATTCTCGCCGTTTCGGGCGATGCGGCGCGAAGCATCGTCGCCGCCGCCCGCGCGCTCGATCTTATCGTCTCCCATGAAGACCCGCGCCTCGCCGTCGTCGCCTGCCCCGGCGCGCCGGAATGCCCGCAGGCGCGCGGCGATACGCGCGGCGCTCTTGCGCGGCTCGCGCCGCTGGCGCAAAAGCTAGCAGGCAAGGACGGCGTCGGCCTTCATATCTCCGGCTGCGCCAAAGGCTGCGCGCGGCCGGGCGGCGCGCCGGTGACGCTTATCGCCGATGACGGCCGCTTCGATCTCGTCGACCAAGGCGGCGCGAGCGACGCGCCACAATCGAAGGGGCTCGACATCGACGCCGTCGAAAGCGCGCTCGCCGCGCGCGCAAGGGAACATCTATGTCAGACGCATTGAGTTACATCCGCGACGGCGCGGCGATCTACAAGCGCTCCTTTGCGATCATCCGGGCGGAGGCCAATCTCGCGCGCTTCACGGCGGAGCAGGAAAAGGTCGCCGTGCGCATGATCCACGCCTGCGGCATGGTGGAGCTCGCCGACGACATCGACTTCTCGCCAAGCTTTGTGTCGGACGCCAAAGCCGCGCTGCGCAAGGGCGCGCCCATTCTCTGCGACGCCAATATGGTCGCGCATGGCGTCACGCGCGCGCGCTTGCCGGCGAATAATCCCGTGGTGTGCACCCTCGCGGAACCCAATGTAGTGGCGCTTGCCGCGGAACTCGGCACAACCCGCAGCGCCGCGGCCATGGAGCTTTGGCGCAACCGGCTCGATGGCGCCGTCGTCGCGATCGGCAATGCGCCGACGTCGCTCTTCCGCCTGCTCGAAATGCTCGACGAAGGCGTTGCGCGCCCCGCGGCGATCATCGGCATGCCGGTTGGCTTTGTCGGCGCGGCTGAATCGAAAGAAGCGCTCGCGGCCGATGGGCGCATTCCTTTCGCGATCGTGAAGGGCCGCAAGGGCGGCAGCGCCATGGCCGCCGCCGCCATCAATGCGCTGGCGAGCGACGCCGAATGAACGCGCTTCCCGCAACATCGCAACAAAGCGCCGCAAAGCTTGGCGCGCTCGTCGGCATCGGGCTTGGTCCCGGCGATCCCGAGCTTGTGACGGTGAAAGCCGCGCGCCTCATCGGCGAAGCCAAAACCATCGCCTATTTCGCCAAGCGCGGCCGCGTGAGTCATGCGCGCACGATCGCGGAGCGTTATTTCCCGAAAGGCTGCGAAGAGCTGCCGCTTCTCTATCCGGTGACGACGGAGATCGCTTTCGACGCGCCCGAATATGTGGCGGCACTTGCAGGTTTCTACGAAGAAAGCGCGGCGCGCCTCGCCACAGTGCTCGAACAGGGCCACGACGTCGCTTTGCTCTGCGAAGGCGATCCGCTGCTTTACGGCTCCTTCATGCATCTGTTCACGCGCCTTCAGCAGCGTTTTCGCGTCGAGATCTGCGCAGGCGTTTCCGGCATGTCCGGCTGTTTCGCCGCAGCCCGCCAACCCATGACATGGGGCGACGACATTCTCACCGTCATGCCCGCGACGCTCGATGAAGACGCGCTTGTTGAGCGTCTTGCTGCGACAGACGCCGCCGTGGTCATGAAGCTCGGCGGCAACTTCCCAAAATTGCGCCGCGCCATGACGCGCGCAGGCGTTATCTCGCACGCCATTTACGTCGAGCGGGGAACCATGGCAGGCGAGAAGATCATGCCCTTCGCAGAAAAGCGCGACGACGATGCGCCCTATTTCGCCATGGCGCTCGTGCCCGGCCAGGGCCGCCGACCATGAGCGGGCTTCTCTATATCGTCGGCCTCGGGCCGGCCGATGAGAAATGGCTGACGCTGGAAGCGCAAGAAGCGCTCGCGCAGGCGCAAGACATTATCGGCTACGATCCCTATGTCGCCCGCGTGCCCGAGCGGCCGGGACAGACGCGGCTCGCAAGCGACAATCGCGTCGAGATCGACCGCGCCCGCGAGGCGCTCGCGCGAACCGCGCAAGGGCACGTCGTCGCAGTCGTCTCGGGCGGCGATCCAGGCGTCTTCGCCATGGCGGCGGCGGTGTTCGAGGCTGTCGATCACGGTCCGAAGGAATGGCGCAATCTCGATATTCGCGTGCTGCCGGGCGTCTCAGCGATGCAGGCGGCCGCCGCGCGTCTCGGCGCGCCGCTCGGCCATGATTTCTGCGCCATCTCGCTTTCCGACAATCTCAAGCCTTGGAGCGTGATCGAGAAGCGGCTGGAACATGCGGCGCGCGGCGATTTCGTCATCGCGCTTTACAACCCGGCTTCGCGCGCGCGGCCGACGCGTATCATAGACGCCTTTGCGCTGCTGCGCCGCTTCCTTCCCGGCGAGACATTGGTGAGCTTTGCGAAGTCGGTAGGCCGCGAAAAGGAAGAGATCATTCTCACGCGCCTCGACGAAGCGGATACGTCGCTGATCGACATGTCGACGCTCGTCGTCATCGGCGCGAGCGGCACAAAGCGCATCGCGCGCGACGGCGCGCGCGACTGGGTCTATACGTCGCGAAAGGCCGAGTGAATGGAGAAATGGCTCTCCATCATCGGCATTGGTGAAGATGGCGTCGAGGCGCTGGCGCCGGCCGCACGCACGCTGATCAAGCAAGCGACGCTTATTGTCGGCGGCGCGCGCCACTTGTCGCTCGTCGGTGAAAGCAAGGCCGAGCGCCTGCAATGGCCCTCGCCGCTCACGGACGCCATGCCGCTTATATTGGCGCAGCGCGGCGCGCCGGTCGTCGTGCTCGCTTCCGGCGATCCATTCTTCTATGGCGTCGGCGATCTCATCTCGCGTCACGTTTCGCGCGACGAAATCCTCTGCATCCCCTCGCCTTCGGCCTTCTCTCTCGCCGCCGCGCGGCTCAATTGGAGCCAGCAAGATTGTGCGCTGGTCTCGCTGCATGGCCGCGCCTTCGAGCGCATCACGCCCAATCTCCAGCCGCGCGCGCGCATCATTGCGCTGTCATGGGATGAAACGACGCCGAGGCGTCTCGCTGATCATCTGACAAAGCTCGGCATGGGCGCTTCGCGACTCTTCGTGCTCGAACGCCTGGGCAACCAGAAGGAACGCATTCGCGAGACGCGTGCAGACACATTCAATCTGCAAGACATCGCGGCGCTCAACACTGTCGCGATCAATGTCGTCGCAGACCCCGCCGCGCGCATCGTTCCGCGCGCGCCCGGCCTCCCGGACGATTGGTTCGAAAACGACGGCCAGCTCACAAAACGTGAGATCCGCGCCGTGACGCTCTCTGCACTGGCGCCACGCAAGGGCGAGACGCTATGGGATATCGGCGCCGGCTCGGGCTCGATTTCCATCGAGTGGATGCTGAGCGATCCATCGAACCGCGCCATTGCGTTGGAGCGCGACGAAACGCGCGCCGCCCGCATCGCGCGCAATGCAATCGCTTTGGGCGTTCCGGATTTGGAAATCGTGAAAGGCGCCGCCCCGCAGGCCTTGCAAGACCTTCGCACGCCCGACGCCGTTTTCATCGGCGGCGGCGCCAATGAGGCAACGGTGGAGGCCGCCTGGCGCGCGCTTCCCTCACAAGGCAGGATCGTCGTCAACGGCGTGACATTGGAGACACAGGCATTGCTCACGCAGGCGTTCGACGCCAAAGGCGGCGACCTCACACATGTGCAGATTTCTCGCGCCCGGCCGGTCGGCCGCTTCCATGCGCTCGATCCCGCCATGGCGGTGCTGCAATGGCGCGCGGTGAAACCATGAAATATGCTGCTGGCATTGGCGCCCGCCGCGGCGTCGCCGCCGAGGCTGTCATCGATCTCGTGCGCGCCGTCGCCGCCCAGCATGGCGCGCCGCTGTCCGACATCACGCTCTGCACACTGGAAAGCAAAGCGGATGAGCCCAGCCTGCACGAAGCGGCCAAGGCGCTCGGCGTCGCGCTTGTTTTTCTACCGCTCGACGCTTTGAAAGCGCGCAAGGGCGCGGCGCCCACCCATTCGGCGCGCGTGCAAGCGATGTTCGGCGTGGGCAGCGTCGCCGAAGCCGCCGCGCTCGTCGGAGCAGGCCCCGGAAGCCGCCTCTTGGGGCCGCGCGTCGCCACGCCTTACGTCGCCTGCGCGCTCGCCATCAGCGCCGAGGAAAGAGAATGACCGTGCATTTCATTGGCGCCGGCCCCGGCGCCGCCGATCTTCTCACGCTGCGCGGCCGCGATCTCATCGCGCGCTGCCCTGTCTGTCTCTATGCCGGCTCGCTCGTGCCGGCCGGCGTGCTCGCCCATTGTCCGGCGGGCGCGCGCATCGTCGACACGGCGCCCCTCTCGCTCGACGACATCATTGCGGAAATGAAGGCCGCACATGACGCCGGGCGCGATGTCGCGCGATTGCACTCCGGCGATCTCTCCATCTGGAGCGCCGTCGGCGAGCAGACGCGCCGCCTGCGCGCGCTCGGCATCCCCTATACGATGACGCCGGGCGTACCCGCCTTCGCGGCTGCGGCAAGCGCGCTCGGGCGCGAGCTGACGCTCCCGGAAGTGGCGCAGTCTGTCGTGCTCACCCGCACGTCCGGGCGCGCCTCGGCCATGCCGGAGCGTGAAAAGCTCGCCACCTTCGCGCAGTCCGGCGCCACGCTCGCAATTCATCTCTCCATTCACGTTCTCGGCCGCGTCGTCGAGGAGCTCACGCCCTTCTATGGGGCCGACTGCCCCGTCGCGCTGGTCTATCGCGCGTCCTGGCCCGACGAGACGATCATCAAAGGCGCGCTCGCGGATATAGAAGCCCGCGTCGCCGAGGCGCCGATCGAGCGCACGGCGCTGATCCTCGTGGGCCCCGCGCTCGCGGCCGAAGAGTTTAGAGAAAGCGCCCTTTACGACGCCGGCTACGATCGCCGCTTCCGGCCGCGAGGCGGCGTATGAGCGCGCCAGGCATATTGATCGCGGCGGCGCGCTCGGGCTCGGGCAAGACAACGCTCGCGCTCGGCCTGATGCGGGCGCTGACGCGGCGCGGGATGCGCGTGACCGCCGTGAAATGTGGACCGGACTATATCGACCCGGCCTTTCACGCCGCCGCGACGGGGCACGAAGGGATCAATCTCGATTCCTGGGCGATGGAGCCCGGCTTGATCGCGGCGCTTGCCGCAAAAGCGGGCGCGGAAGCCGACATCATCATCGCCGAAGGGGCGATGGGCCTTTTCGACGGCGCGCCCGAAGGCGCCGCGGGCACGGGCGCAAGCGCGGATATCGCCGCGCTGCTCGGCTGGCCGGTGCTGCTGGCGCATGACGCTTCCGGCCAGGCGCAGACGGCGGGCGCGGTCATACGCGGCCTCGCCTCTCACGACCCGCGTGTGAAAATCGCCGGCGTCGTCGCCAATCGGCTTGGGAGCGACAGGCATCGCCGTCTGGTGGCGGAGAGCGTAGCGGCGCTTGGGCTTGCGCTTTTCGGCGCCCTGCCCCGCAACGACGCCGTCAAGCTGCCGGAGCGGCATCTGGGGCTCGTGCAAGCGGGAGAAACGGAAGGGCTGGATGCGCGGCTAAACGCTCTCGCGGATTTTGTCGAAGCCCATGTCGACGTCGCTGCGATCGTCAAAGCCGCGGCAAGCGCGCCGGCCGTGTTTGACGCATCCGCCGCGCCAAAGCCGCCGGCGCAGCGAATCGCCGTCGCGCGCGATGCCGCCTTTTCCTTTTTCTATCCCCATCACGCGCAGAGCTGGCGCGCACAGGGCGCGGAGCTTGTCTTTTTCTCCCCCCTCGCCGACGCGCCGCCGCCAAATGACGCCGACCTCTGTTGGCTTCCCGGCGGCTATCCGGAGCTCCATGCCGGAGCGCTCGCACAGGCGGAAAACTTTCTCTCTGGCCTGCGCCGTTTCGCCCAAACCAAGCCGATCCACGGCGAGTGCGGCGGCTATATGGTTCTGGGGCGGGTTCTCACCGACGCCGACGGGCGCGCCCATCGGATGGCGGGACTGCTCGAACTCGAGACGAGCTTCGCCAGCCGCAAGCTCCATCTTGGATACAGGATCGCAACTCTTGCGGCGGAGGATCACTGCCTCGGGCCGAAAGGACGCGTTCTGCGCGGCCATGAATTCCACTACGCTACGGTCACGCGAGAACATGGCGACGCTTTCGCGCTGGCGCGCGATCCCTATTCCTCCGCGCAATCGCCCGCCGGGCTACGCGCGGGCTCGGTCTCGGGGACCTTTTTTCACGTCATCAGCTGAGTGGATGTCCAACCCGGAAAAAAAGGGGCCGCCGGAAAGCCAGCGGCCCAAGTCAAGGGAGGAAACGCCCAAGGAGGGCTACGAAAGCGAGAACCATCTCGCTGTCGTCTCACTGTTGTATTGCTGCATTGCACAAGTGTCAAGCCGATTTTTGCTGCAGCGCTCCCAAAGCCCTGCGCATTTTGTCGCGGAGCCACGAAAAAGCTTTTTATTACGGGATCTTCCGGGGAGACGTCGGCTTGGATGCGGGGGCAGGATTTGAACCTGCGACCTTCAGGTTATGAGCCTGACGAGCTACCGGGCTGCTCCACCCCGCGACAAGCGAGAAGCGCCGCTTTTTTGGAGCGGCGCTTTTGTTTGGGATCGGAAGAGGAGTGGGTGCGATGTGTTTGGCAGGCCTGGCGACGACCTACTCTCCCAGGTCTTGAGACATAGTACCATTGGCGCGGAAGCGTTTGACGGCCGAGTTCGGGATGGGATCGGGTCTGATCGCTTCGCCGAAGGCCACCAGGCCGGCGAAACACATCGAAGCAAATGAGCGCGGAGCGCTTTGTCTTTCCATCATCCATCTTTTGCGCATGTCCTGATCCGAAAACCGCTGCGCACTTTTCGGGGACAAGCGTTTTTGGGATGGGCGTTGATAAATGAGAGCGATCAAGCCAATCGAGCGATTAGTACCGGTAAGCTACGCAGGTCGCCCTGCTTCCACACCCGGCCTATCAACGTGGTCGTCTTCCACGGCTCTCGAGGGAGAAATGGTTTTGAGGTGGGTTTCCCGCTTAGATGCATTCAGCGGTTATCCCGTCCATACATAGCTACCCTGCACTGCGGCTGGCGCCACAACAGGTCCACCAGAGGTATGTTCATCCCGGTCCTCTCGTACTAGGGACAAATCCCCTCAATTCTCCTACACCCACGGCAGATAGGGACCGAACTGTCTCACGACGTTCTGAACCCAGCTCACGTACCACTTTAATCGGCGAACAGCCGAACCCTTGGGACCTTCTCCAGCCCCAGGATGTGATGAGCCGACATCGAGGTGCCAAACAACCCCGTCGATATGGACTCTTGGGGGTTATCAGCCTGTTATCCCCGGCGTACCTTTTATCCGTTGAGCGATGGCCCACCCACTCGGGACCACCGGATCACTATGACCGACTTTCGTCTCTGCTCGACTTGTCTGTCTCGCAGTCAGGCAGGCTTATGCCATTGCACTCGACGACCGATTTCCGACCGGTCTGAGCCCACCATCGCGCGCCTCCGTTACTCTTTGGGAGGCGACCGCCCCAGTCAAACTGCCTACCATGCATTGTCCCGGACCCGGATGACGGATCGCGGTTAGACATCCATGACGATAAGGGTGGTATTTCAAGGGTGGCTCCACACGAGCTGGCGCCCATGCTTCATAGCCTACCACCTATCCTACACATGCCGACACGAATGCCAATGCAAAGTTACAGTAAAGGTGCACGGGGTCTTTCCGTCTGACCGCAGGAACCCCGCATCTTCACGGGGAATTCAATTTCACTGAGCTGACGTTGGAGACAGCGGGGAAGTCATTACGCCATTCGTGCAGGTCGGAACTTACCCGACAAGGAATTTCGCTACCTTAGGACCGTTATATTTACGGCCGCCGTTTACCGGGGCTTCAATTCAAGGCGTGAACCTCTCCTCTTAACCTTCCGGCACCGGGCAGGCGTCAGACCCTATACGTCATCTTGCGATTTCGCAGAGCCCTGTGTTTTTGTTAAACAGTTGCCACCCCCTGGTCTGTGCCCCTCCGATCTGGTTGCCCAAACCGAAGGCCTCCTTATCCCGAAGTTACGGAGGTAAATTGCCGAGTTCCTTCAACGTCATTCTCTCAAGCGCCTTGGTATACTCTACCAGTCCACCTGTGTCGGTTTCGGGTACGGTCTGATGCAGGGGCTATTTCCTGGCGCGAGTTCACTGCCCGGACAATCCAGTAAGTCCAGACAATATACCCCACGCGTCACCACCTGCTGGCCCACGAATATTAACGTGGTTCCCATCGACTACGCCTTTCGGCCTCGCCTTAGGGACCGGCTAACCCTGCGAAGATTAACTTTACGCAGGAACCCTTGGACTTTCGGCGACACTGTCTTTCACAGTGTTTCTCGTTACTCATGTCAGCATTCGCACTTCCGATACCTCCAGGATGTCTCACGACTGTCCCTTCACAGGCTTACGGAACGCTCCGCTACCGCTCACCCTTGCGGATGAACCCAAAGCTTCGGCTCGTGGCTTGAGCCCCGGTACATCTTCGGCGCGAGAACCCTTATTTAGACCAGTGAGCTGTTACGCTTTCTTTAAAGGATGGCTGCTTCTAAGCCAACCTCCTGGTTGTTTTGGGATTCTTACATCCTTTCCCACTTAGCCACGAATTGGGGGCCTTAGCTGTTGGTCTGGGTTGTTTCCCTCTCCACAATGGACGTTAGCACCCACTGTGTGTCTCCCGCATAGTTCTTCCAGGTATTCGGAGTTTGGTTGGGTTTGGTAAGTCTGTGGGACCCCCTAGCCCATCCAGTGCTCTACCCCCTGGAGAATAATTGCGAGGCGCTACCTAAATAGCTTTCGCGGAGAACCAGCTATTTCCGAGTTTGGTTGGCCTTTCACCCCTAACCACAAGTCATCCGAGTCTATTTCAACAGACACCGGTTCGGTCCTCCAGTGCATGTTACTGCACCTTCAACCTGCTCATGGCTAGATCACTCGGTTTCGGGTCTAAAGCAACGAACTGAACGCCCTGTTCAGACTCGCTTTCGCTGCGCCTACGCCTACCGGCTTAAGCTTGCTCGTTACTTTAAGTCGCTGACCCATTATACAAAAGGTACGCCGTCACCCTTGCGGGCTCCGACTGTTTGTAGGTATCCGGTTTCAGGGACTGTTTCACTCCCCTCGTCGGGGTGCTTTTCACCTTTCCCTCACGGTACTTGTTCACTATCGGTCGCTGAGGAGTACTTAGGCTTGGAGAGTGGTCTCCCCATGTTCAGACAGGATTGCACGTGTCCCGCCCTACTCGTATCTCTCAATCTTCGAAATCCCTACGGGGCTGTCACCCGCTATGGCCCGACTTTCCAATCGGTTCGAGTTGGAAGACTGAAAGCATTGGCCTGGTCCGCGTTCGCTCGCCACTACTAACGGAGTCTCGTTGATGTCCTTTCCTCCGGTTACTTAGATGTTTCAGTTCACCGGGTTCGCTTTTGTGACCTATGGATTCAGTCACAAATACCTTCTCATGATCTCTGTTAGTCCAAAGACATGATGTTCTTGATTGCGCCGCAAGCGGCGCGCCCCTCGCATTGGCTCGGCGTCGCATTCGCTCCTAGCGTCGCTACGCGACGCTAAGGAACCAAGCTCGTCGATCCGTCGAGGAACATCATGAAAGCGTCTTTGACCTGTGCAGCCAAAAACGCATCTTCGGAATAACAGAGATCGAAGGTGGGTTTCCCCATTCGGAAATCCGCGGATCAAAGGTTGTTCGCACCTCCCCACGGCTTATCGCAGCGTACCACGTCCTTCATCGCCTCTCAGCGCCAAGGCATCCACC